>CAIUDO010000805.1 GCA_903897935.1 uncultured Pseudomonadota bacterium | reverse complement strand
GCTGCGCGTCGAGGTGTCGCCGAAGGGGTTGGCGTCGTCCGAGCTGGTGCTCGAGGGCCCTCCTGGGGTCGCGGTCGAGATCACGGCGACCTCCGGGCAGGTCTGGCTCGACGGCCTCACCGGGAGCGTCGTGGTGGACGCGGGCACGTTGGAGGGTCGCGCGCTCGCGGTCCACGGCCGCCTGACCGCGGCGGCGAGCGTAGACGTCGAGGTGACGCCGGGCACCGACGGCTTGACGGTGGAGGTCGGCGCCACCAGCCGCCTCGCGATGCCGTACGGCCTGGAGTACGACGTCAACATCGCGTGTGACGAAGGTTCGTCCTACACGATCGACGACCTCGGGTTCGAGGACTGGGACGAGCAGGACACGACCTTCTCCGGGCAGACGGGCGGCGCGACCGTCGACGTCACGGTCACGGTGTCCAAGGGCACGCTGACGGTCGAGGAGCTGCCCGAGCAAGTGAGCACCGAGGGCCCCGCCGCGACCCGATAGCCCCTCAGACGAGGGGCGGCGTCAGCGCGGACACCCGCTCCAGCCACGCCGGCACCGGCAGCCCGTTCGCTCGGCGAAACGCGGGGTTGAAGAGCTGGCTCTGGTAGCGGCTCCCGTGGTCGCACAACATCGTGACGACGGTGTGGCCGGGCCCGAGATCGTTCGCGAGCCGAACCGCGCCCGCCACGTTGATGCCGGCGCTCCCGCCGAGCAGCAGCCCCTCTTCGTCGGCCAGGCGGTCGACCCAGCGCACGGCTTCGGCGTCCGGGATGCGGTACGCGCGGTCGACCACCGCGCCGTCGACGTTGCCGGTGACCCGCCCCTGGCCGATGCCTTGCGTCACGCTCCCGCCCTCGACGTCCAGCTCCAGCGCGCCGCGCGTGAACCAGGCGTACATCTTGGCTCCATGCGGATCGGCGAGCCCGATGGTGATCGTGGGGTCGAGCGCCTTGAGCCCGAGGCCGGTCCCCGACAGCGTCCCGCCGGTGCCGATCGCGCAGATGAAGCCGTGCACCCGTCCCCCGGTCTGACGCCAGATCTCGGGCGCCGTCCCCTCGACGTGCGCTCGACGGTTCGCGAGGTTGTCCCACTGGTTCGCGTAGAACGCGCCGTTCGGCTCCGTGCGGTCCAGGGCCTCGGCGAGGCGGGCGGCGACGTGCACGTAGTGGTTCGGGTTGGCGTACGGCAGCGCGTCGACCTCGACGAGCTCGGCGCCAGCGAGCCGCAGCACGTCCTTCTTCTCTTGGGTCTGGGTGCGCGGGATCACGATGACGACGCGATAGCCGCGCGCCCGCCCCACGAGCGCGAGGCCGATCCCGGTGTTTCCGGCGGTCGCCTCCACGATGGTGCCCCCGGGGCGCAGCGCGCCGCGGGCCTCGGCGTCCAGGATCATCCACTTCGCGGCGCGGTCCTTGACCGACATGCCCGGGTTGAGCCACTCCGCCTTCCCGAGGATGGTGCAGCCCGTCTCGGCCGACGGGCCGCGGAGGGTGATCAGGGGGGTGTCGCCGATCGCGTCGACGACGTCAGTCTTCACGTCCACGGGGATCTCCTTGGGTCGCGCTGTGCCGGTAGATCTTGGAGCCGGGCGGCACCGAACGCGTGAGCCACACGTTCCCGCCGATGACGGACCCGGCGCCGACCACCGTATCGCCGCCCAGGATGGTCGCGCCGGCGTACACCGTGACGCCGTCTTCGAGGGTGGGGTGGCGCTGCCGCGGGCGGCCGTCGGCCCCAGGGGGCTCCCGCTCGCGCACCGAGAGCGCCCCCAGCGTGACGCCCTGGTAGAGCTTGACGTCGTCGCCGAGCACCGCGGTCGCGCCGATGACGACGCCGGTGCCGTGGTCGATGAAGAAGCGACGACCGATACGCGCGCCGGGGTGGATGTCGATGCCGGTGTGGCTGTGGGCGTGCTCGGCCAGGATCCTCGGGATCATCGGGACGCCGATCTCGAACAAGGCGTGCGCCACGCGGTGCGCGGTGATCGCCCGGATGCCTGGGTAGGAGAACACGACCTCCTCGAGGCTCTCGGCAGCCGGGTCGCCCGTGAAGGCGGCTTGAACGTCCCCTTCGAGGCGGCGCCGGAGCTCGGGGGCCTTGGCGAGCAAGCGCAGCACCTGCGCTTCGGCCCAGTCGTCGGGGCGGCGCTGCTCGATCGGCAGCCGCCGCTCCTCGAACGAGACGGCGCGGCGGATCTGCTCGACCATCGCGCCGTAGCAGGGGCCGAGGAACTCCGACAGCGCGTCGCGCAGGTTGCTCCCGTCCAACGGCCGGGTGCTGAAGAAGCCCAAGAACAGCACGCGCTGCAGCGACTCGAACGCCTGGATCACCGCCCGCCGGTTCGGCAGCGCCGCCGTCTCCAGGTTGTTGATCGCGAGCGGCTCGGCGTAGCTGTTGACCAGCCCGTCGAGGATCGCGTCGAGCTCCCGTTCGCGGTCGAACACGTGGACCTCCGGCGCCGCCCGTAAGCACCGGCGGCGCCGCGTCACGCCGGAGCGGCGACGGTCCCTCCGCAGGGGGCGAGCGGAGATCCGGGGGTTCGAGCGACGTTCCGCTGCCTACCGAGCGCAGGGCTCGCTCGCGCACGCGGTATCCGACGTC
>CAIUDO010000804.1 GCA_903897935.1 uncultured Pseudomonadota bacterium | reverse complement strand
CGGTCCGGGATCGGCGCCGCGACCGGCGGAGCGAGCGGGACGGCGAGGCCACCGACCGTCGGCACTGTCGCGCACTCGGACTCGTTGGCGAACGCGTAGTTGACCTCGATGGCCTCGATGTCGTCGACGGTGACGAAGCCGCCGAGCACGTACGGCGCCCAGTCCGTCGCCCAATCGAGCCCGCTGCCCGCGACCGCCTTCTCCAGCTCGGCTGCGAAGCCCGCGCTCATCTCGCCGACACCGAAGCCGAACGGGATGGACTCGAGGAACACGGTGATGTCGGAGGTGCCGAACACGCCTGGAGCGACCCCCGGGCAGTCCGAGATCGGGTCACGCAGCGTCGGTTTCCAGCCCGCGTACATCACGCCGCCGCCGTAGACCGGCCACGTGGCGGGCACACCGTCGG
The DNA here is from genome assembly GCA_903897935.1 of uncultured Pseudomonadota bacterium. GTDB lineage: Bacteria > Myxococcota_A > UBA796 > UBA796 > CAIUDO01. The sequence continues at coordinate 6,591 of CAIUDO010000804.1, read as the reverse complement.
ACGCGTCGTACTGCACCGTGCACAGGTACGTGAACGCCGCGTCGTAGAACTCGAAGTAGATCAACGTGGAGTACGGATCGACCGTCCCCGTGCCGAAGTCGCCCTCGAAGTCCGTGAACGTGCCGCTGTTGGTCACCCCGTAGAAGCCGACGCCGACGTACTCAGGCATCATGCGCGCGACGGGTACGTAGGCCGGGTCGTACGCGTCGACGACCGGCCACGTGCAGCCGACGTCGTCCAGCGGGTCGAGCGGGTTCGTGCCGTCGAGGAGCACCTCCCGCCCGTCGTCGGCGCCGCCGCCGTCGGTGTCTTCCAGCAGCGGATCGCTGAGCCAGATCAGCTCGTCGCTGTCGGTGAGGCCGTCGCCATCGGTGTCGGAGAGCACCGGGTCGGTGCCGTACACGAGCACCTCGTCCCCGTCGAGCAGGGTGTCCCCGTCGGTGTCGACCAGCACCGGGTCGCTCCCGTACGAGACCTCGTCACCGTCTTCGAGGCCGTCGCCGTCGGTGTCGACGAGGGTCGGGTCGCTGCCGTACTTGCGGACCTCGGTGCCGTCGTCGAGGCCGTCCGCGTCGCTGTCGGCGAGGTTGGGGTTCGTGCCGTAGACGAGCACCTCGTCGCCGTCGGAGAGCAGGTCGGCGTCGCTGTCGACGTTGAGCGGGTCGGTGCCCCACACCAGGACCTCATCGCCGTCGTTGAGGTCGTCGTAGTCGCTGTCGGCGTTGGTCGGATCGGTGCCGAGGCCGACCTCCGCGCCGTCCCCGAGGCCGTCGTCGTCGGTGTCGGCGTCGTTCGGATCCGTGCCGAGCTTGGCCTCCTGGTCGTTGCTGAGGCCGTCGCGGTCGGGGTCGGTGTCCGGCTCGGTGTCGGTGTCGGTGTCAGTGTCGGTGTCGGTGTCGGTGTCCGCGTCGGCGTCCGCATCGGCGTCGGCGTCGGCGTCCGCATCGGCGTCGGCGTCCGCATCGGCGTCGGCGTCCGCGTCCGCATCCGCGTCCGCATCCGTGTCGGCGTCCGTGTCGGCGTCGGTGTCGGCGTCCGCGTCGCGCGGCGGGGGCGCCGAGGTGTCCCCCTTCGGACCGCACGCGACGGCGGCGAGGACCAACAAGACGGAGGACAAGCGCATGAGGGCTCCTTTCCCGCTAGCCTACCCCACCGCGACCCCGATCCACCACTCAATCTCCCCGAAGGCGCTTCGGCAGCTTGGACCGAACGAGGTGGTGCGAGGCCCGGATCAGATCGAGAAGCTCGTCGTCGAAGACCGCGACGGAGGCATCCGGGACCCGCACCCACGACGCGCGCGCGAGGTACGGCGCCGGCTCGGCCCGACCAGACGCGATCAACGCCGCGAACGCCTCGGGCGTCGCCTTGAACGAGATCGCGGGCGGATCCGCCACGGACGCCCCCCGCACCGGCAACACGCAGTACATCTTGGCGCCGACACAGAAGCAGAGGTCGTTCCCCCACTTCACGTCCTCGGTCGTGCCGGGCAACGACCGACAGAAGGCTTCGATCTCGTCACGGGTCACGACGCGCCTCCCAGGGGACGATCCGCTCGATCAACAGCGTGTCGCCGTCAGCGATCGCGACTACGTCGACGGCCTCGACGCGCACGACCACCCGCGACCAATCCCGCGAGCCCTGGCGCGGATCGGCGGCCAGGGTCTGCGCGATCAACGCGCGTAACGCCGGTTGTGCGGCGACGGCTTGCTCCGCGGCCTCGCTGAACCGCACCGGGGTCGCCGCGGGCGGCGCCGGGGCCCACGACGTCGACGCGCCCGGGATGGCGTCGGCCCACGGCACGTACGGCTTGACGTCGAGCACCGGCGTCTGATCGGCGAAGTCGTGCCCGGACAGCACCAACCGCCGCCCCGGGGCATCGACCTCGACGAGGGTGACCGCCGACAGCCCCAGCCGTGACGGGCGGTGGGGCCCCCGCGTCGCCAGCACCCCGAGCCGCTCCCCGCCGAGCCGCGGCGGCCGCACCGTCCACCGAGTGCCGCGGACGGCGTGCATCCACGTGATGAGCCACACGTGCGACGACGCCTCGAGCCCGCGGATCGCGTCGGTCGGCACGTGCGACGCGAGCTCGAGCACCGCCCACGACGCCGGCACGAGCCCCGCCTGGCGCGGCACGCCCCACCGATCCGGCCAGCAGGTGCGGAGGACGCCGATGGGGACGACCGAGCAGGCCTCCACCGTCACCGAACCTCCCTTCGAAGCCCGCTCCAGGCCAGCAGCGCGCTGAGCAGGACCGACACCCCCGCGGCGACCGGCGGTGCCCAACCAGCCGCAGAGCGCCGCGCGCGCCGGGGAGGCTGCGGGTGCTTCGGCGGCAACGGCCCGACCGCGCGGTCAGCGGGGATCAGCACGTTCGGACCAAACAACCCGCCGTCGGGCGCCTCCAGCCGGAGCTCGATGAAGTCATCGACCGAGACGCCGCTCGGGACCTCGAACCACGCGGTGTCGCCCGGCGGCACCGTCTCGTTCACCGCCGCGACCGCCGGCGGGGGCCGCCCGTCGATCGGTGACACCAACACGACCGCGCCCGGGGTCCACGTCGCGACGCCGAGGTTGCGGACCTGCACGAACGCCGCGCGGTGGTCGCCCATCGCGCGGTACGGCTCCACCTCGACGATCTCGGCGTCCCACGGCCCGATCACGTAGGATCCAGGGTAGTAATGCGCGAGGATCTCCTCGGCCGACCACCCCTCGGCGGCCCATCGTTGGCTGCCCCACTGGCACATGCCGCGCCCGTGCCCGCGCCGGGACTGCACGGCGCACGGCGGATCGGCGACGCCCCAGTCGCTGCGTGATCCGTGCTCAGCGCTGTACTCTGCGAGGATCAGGCTGCCGTCGATCGTCAGCAGCATGCCCTCGGTGGCGCGCACCGCGGCGTCGGTGCGGGGATCGGGCGGGCCGCCGAACACCTGCGACCAGGTGGTGTCGTCGACGTCGGCGCACGGATAGCGCCCGCCCGCGGCTTGCCACCACACGGCGTACGACCGCACCGCGATCGCGCCGGCGGCGAGCGCCTCGAGCTCCCACGAGGCGACCCACTCGTGCGGAAGGACGCTCGAGACGTACGCTTCGAGCGGGACGACGTCGACACGACCGGCGCACGAGTCGTCGCTGCCGTCCACCCCGCGCCGCCACACCCGCAGCGCGATCGGCAGGGTCGCGTCCGGCAGACCGACGAAGTCCGACGTCGGAGCGGTGTGCACCGCTCCCGCCTCGCGGGCCGCGGCGAGCGTCAGCGGGCCGCCCGCGGTCAGCCGCCCGATGACGCGCAGGTCGGGCTCGGCCCCGCCGTCTTCGCAGCCGCTGACGACCACGCAACCGACGAGCCAGACGGGCTGGATGTGACGCCAGCGACGATCCATGCGGGCACCTACCGACCGCGACGGATCAACGCCAGCGCGTCACCACGGGAGCTGCCACTCGACGGTGGCCGCCGGGAACGCGGGCAGCTCGTCGGCGAGCGTGAAGTCGAAGAAGCCACCGGCGACGATGACCCCGATCTCGCCGAGGTCTCCGGCGAGCACGACCCCGGCGGCTTCGCGCGGGTTGGCGGCCCACGGCGCGGCGCCCGCCCACTGCCCCTCGGCGCCGACGTGCACCGGACCTGCGGCGTACGCGACCGCCAGCTGGCCCGCGCCGCCGACCTGGCCCTCGACCGACACGTCCACCCCGCCGACGGCCGTGGCGCTCCAGCCGCCGTTGTGCATGGCCCACCCGACCTGCGGGCGGACGTGCACGACGCCGAGCGCGCTGTCGAGCCACGCGTACGCGAGCATGCGGATCCAGTGCCCGCCGCCGACCCGAACGCCTTGTTCGAACCCCGCGCTCACCACGGCCGTCTCGCCGGCGAGGTGCAGCGACGTGGTGAAGTCGAAGCCGAACGGCATCGCGATCCGCCACCGCACCCGCGGCGCGAGCACCTCGTCGCCGTACCCCATCGCGAGCTGCAGGCGCGGCACGCGGGTGAGGCCGTTGACCAACACGCCGTCGACCGAGCCGCCGAGCCGGTCGGGCACGCCGACCACCTTCGACCACGGATCGCTCTTGTTCGCGCCGGTGAGGCTCCCGTTGATGTCGGGGCCCGAGTCCGTGCTGCCGGTCGGGGTCTGCGAGCCCGCGGGCCGCACCCCCTGGTTCGACGGCGCGCCCTGCGCCCACGCGGCGCACCCGACCAAGACCAGCCACATCGAGCACCCCCCGGGGCCACGCGTCATGCCCGCTGGCGCGCCCACTCGCAACCGTGGCGCGAACAATCCGGTTGTTCACGCCGGCGCGCTACCGAACGCGCAGATCGAGGGGGAGCATCGCGAGCGGCTCGGCGGGGTGGCGGGCCAGCACGTCGACGAGCGCGCTGGCGCCGAGCAGCGACGCGATCGCCTTCGCGGACGGGCTCGCGACCGCGCCGCGCAGCACCCCCTGGACGAGCTTGCTGACGAACGATCGCCGCGGCTCGACGGTGAGGTCCACCCGGCGGTACGCGCCTGCCCGTAAGCCGGCGTAGCTCGCGGCCCGACCGACCGCGTCGTCGAGGCTGCCGATCCGGTCGACGAGGCCCCGCTCGATCGCCGAGCGCCCCGTCCACACGCGACCCCGACAGTGCGGCTCGATCGCGTCGACCGGGCGGCGACGCCCCGCCGCCACCCGGCTGACGAACCCATCGTAGAACCGGTCGAGCGACGCCTTGAACCGCGTGCGTTGCTCGTCGGTGAACGGCGCCATCGGCGAGAACACGTGCGCGTTCGGTGCCTCGCCGACGGTCTGCGCGTGCACCCCGAGCCGACGCAGCCCCTCGCGGGCGACGAGCTTGCCGCCGACCACGCCGATGCTCCCGGTGAGGGTGCCCGGGCGCGCGAGGATCTCGGTCGCCGGGGCCGCCAGGTAGTACCCGCCGGACGCCGCGACGTCTTCGAACGAGGCCACCACCGGCTTCGTGCGCTTGATGAGCTCGACCTCGCGCCAGATCAGATCCGACGCCAACGCGCTGCCGCCCGGGCTGTCGACGTGCAGCACGACCGCGCGCACGGACGGGTCCTCCCGGAGCGCCTTGAGCACCGGCACGACCTTACGCGCGCGGATCATCGTGCCGAACCCGGAGTCGTCCATGACGATCGATCCAGAGAGGTGCAGCACCGCGACCCCCTCGGACTCCTGCCCCCACCCCTCGATGCCCTCGATCACGGCGTCTACCGCGGCCCAGCGCTCGAACGGCACCCGCGACGCCTCCTCGCCGTGCGCCTCGGTGACCCACGCGTCGAGCTCGTCGGCGTACATGAGGGCGTCGACGAGGCCGGCGGCGAGCGCGTCTTGCGGCCCGAGCGGCGCCGCGTCCATCGCCGCGCGCACCGCCTCGCGGGAGATGCCGCGGCCCGCCGCGACGTCGTCGAGCAGCGCCGCCTGCAGGTCGTCGAGCACGAGGCCGGTGGCCTCGCGGTTCTCGGCCGACGCGAACGTGCGCGTGAACTGCTCGCCGAACGACTTGTACGCGCCCGCGGCGACGATGTCGGCCTCGACGCCGAGCCGATCGAGCACGCCGCCCAAGAAGGTGAGCTCCGCGCCGAGCCCGACGAGGGCGACCTCCCCGGTGCGCAGCAAGAACACCCGATCACAGGCGCTCGCCAACCACATCGCCGCGTTGCCCGGCGACTCGACCCACGCGTACACCGGCCGGCCGGCGAGGCGCAGCTTGGCGATCGCCTCGCGCAGATCGTGGGTGGCCGCCCAGCCCCCCCGGCGGCCCCTCGATGCGCAGCAACAACGCAGAGAGCGTAGGATCGTGCGCCATTCGCGCGACGCGGCGCGCGAGCAGGGCGCGATCCGCGACGTCGGCGACCCGGGTGACGTGCAGCTCCACCACCGCGGCGGGGCCGTTCTGGGCGCGGCGCCACGCGTGCGCGGCCAGCAGCAGCGGGATCGACGCTGCGGCCGCGACGAACCTCGAAGCGTCGCCAACCATTCGGCCTCCAGGCGCGCGGTCGCGCGTCCGGAGGGAGGATAAGCAGCCCGGACCCCACCGCACACCCGCGGCGTCACCGCGGGACGAGGCGTGACCGCATGGCCGGCTTCTTGACCGACGACGAGTTCGACCGCTTGGTCCAGCTCCCCGAAGAAGAACTCGTCAACCTCGCGATCGCGCTCGACGTCAGCGTGCCCGAGCGCCTCGACATGCGGGCCTTGCTCGATTTGTGCGCCGTCGCCTTGTGCGCGCGCGGGCCGCTGCCGTTCTCCAAGTACGACGCCGACGATCTCGAGTCGCTCCCGCCGGACTTGTTGGCCGCCATCGCCGCGTTGCAGGGCATACGAGGGTCGGCGTCGGTGGCAGCGGTGCTCAAGGTCGGCAAGGTCGCGTACCGGCCGTACGAGACGAAGGCGATGCACCCGATCCCGATGATGTTGCCGATGATGCTGCACGCGGTCGCGCGCGCGGCGATCGCGATGGGGAAGGCACGCTAGCAGCCTGAAGGGCATTGCTCCCGTCGCCCGCTGGCGGGTCCCGCGCGAGGACGACGTCGCTCCTCGGTCACGTGCTCCAGCACGCTCCCTCCTCGCGAACGGCTCGGTCAACTTCGTTGACCG
>CAIUDO010000803.1 GCA_903897935.1 uncultured Pseudomonadota bacterium | reverse complement strand
CTGGAGCACGTGACCGAGGAGCGACGTCGTCCTCGCGCGGGACCCGCCAGCGGGCGACGGGAGCAATGCCCTTCAGGCTAGGCGCCCGTTCAGGCCGCCCGGGCGCCGGCCCTGTGCGGACCGCATCGGGCACGGTAAGACGCCGCCCCGGGCGCGGTGCCGTCAACCAGCCCACCGGAGCGAGCGTGAAGGCGTCACAAATCCGTCAGCGGTTCCTCGGATATTTCGCGCGAAACGGGCACACCGTGGTGCCTTCGTCGTCCCTCATCCCGCACGACGACCCCACGCTGTTCTTCGTCAACGCCGGCATGGTCCAGTTCAAGGACGTCTTCACCGGCGCCGAGCGCCGCGACTACGCGCGCGCCGTCACCGCCCAGAAGTGCCTGCGCGTCAGCGGCAAGCACAACGACCTCGAGAACGTCGGCCGCACCGCGCGGCACCACACGTTCTTCGAGATGCTCGGGAACTTCAGCTTCGGCGACTACTTCAAGGCCGACGCCATCCGCATGGCGTGGGACCTGTTCATCGAAGACCTGGGCATCGACGCCGACCGCGTGTGGGTCACCGTCTACGAAGACGACGACGAGGCGTTCGCGCTGTGGCGGGACCGCGTCGGTGTGCCCGAGCGCCGCATCCAGCGCCTCGGCGCGAAGGACAACTTCTGGTCGATGGGAGACACCGGCCCGTGTGGGCCGTGCTCGGAGCTGCACTACGACTTCGGGTCGGCGATCTCCGACGACCCGCGCGGCCCGGCCGGTGGCGACGACCGCTACGTCGAGTTCTGCAACCTGGTCTTCATGCAGTTCGAACAAGCCGCCGACGGCTCGCGCATGCTGCTCCCGCGCCCGTCGATCGACACGGGCACCGGCCTCGAGCGCGTCGCGACCATCCTCCAGGGCGTCTACAACAACTACGACAACGACCTGTTCCAGCCGCTGATCCAGGAAGCGTGCCGCATCTCGGGCGCCACCTACCACAGCGATCCCGAGGTCGACACCGCGCTGCGGGTGCTCGCCGACCACGCGCGCGCCACCGCCTTCTTGGTCGCCGACGGCGTCATGCCGTCCAACGAGCAGCGCGGCTACGTGCTGCGCCGCGTCATGCGCCGCGCCATCCGGTTCGGCGTCAAGCTCGGCATCGACCGCCCGTTCCTGCACGAGCTCACCCGCAAGGTCGGCGAAGAGTTCGCCGGCACCTACCCCGACGTCAACGACCGGGCGGCGTTCGTGTCCGAGGTGGTTCGGGCCGAAGAAGAGCGCTTCCGCCGCACGTTGTCACGCGGCATGCGCCTGCTCGACGACGCGCTCGAGGCCGCGGGCCCCAGCAAGACCGTCGCCGGCGACGTCGCGTTCACCCTGTCCGACACCTACGGCTTCCCGCTCGACCTCACGCAGCTCATCGCGGCCGAGAAGGGCGTCGAGGTCGACAAGGCCGGCTTCGACGAGGCGCTCGAGGCCCAGAAGAAGCGGGGCCGTCAGGCGTGGAAGGGCAGCGGCGAGCAGGCGATCGCCGAGTTCTGGCGCGCCCTCGCCGAGACCCACGGGGCGACCGCCTTCACCGGGTACGACCACGAGCAAGACACCGGCGCGATCCTCGCGATCGTCAAGCGGGGCGTCGCCGCCGACGGCGCCGCCGAGTGGTCCCACGTGGACCGGCTCACGGCTGGCGAGACCGGCGTCGTGCTGCTCGACCGCACCCCGTTCTACGGCG
>CAIUDO010000802.1 GCA_903897935.1 uncultured Pseudomonadota bacterium | reverse complement strand
GGTCGGGCGATGTGCGCAGGAACCGTGGTTTTCGGGGGGTGGCGTGCGTGCGAAGCGGGGCTTGTGCGTCGTCGGGCAGCCCGTCGTTGCGGTCGGCTGGGGCTTGGGGTAGGCTCCCACGGTGCTTGATGTTTCCTATCCCTAAGGGGAGGACATCCTGCTCACCGGGGACCTCGTCATCGTCCTCCGGGGGCGGCCGACGGACCCGCTGTAGCCCTGGCGCGGCGCACGCGGGTTAGGGGTGGGGGCCGGGCGCGAGGAGGAGGGAGTGGTGTGGCTCGTGGTGGCCTGTGGATTCAAGCCGTATGTACCTCCGGAGTCCGGGACGCCAGGACCTTCGGTCGTCGACGCGGACACGGACGTCGACACGGACGCAGACGCCGACTCGGACGCTGACACCGACGCGGACGCCGACGCCGACGCGGACGCAGATGCCGATGCGGACACCGACACCGACACCGACACGGACACCGATACCGATGCCGATACGGACGCCGACACGGATGGGGACACCGACACCGACCCTCCGGAGGACCCGTGCGGCGACCCCGGGGTCCTGCCTGTGCTCACGCACGGCGCCAACCCGGTCCTGTCCCCGGTGGTCACGGACCCCGACCAAGGCCGGGACAACATCTACGCGCCCGACGTGGTCCGCGTCTCCGACGATCTGTGTCTGATGTGGTACGGCGGCCAGGGCAGCGACGGACACGACGCGATCTTCCTCGCGACCTCGGTGGACTGCCACCACTGGACGCCCTGGCCGGCTCGGGACGCGCCCGATCCCGTCCTCGACCACGGAGCCGCAAACCACGTCAACGATCCGTCGGTCGTGAAGGTAGGGAGTACGTGGTATCTGTACTACACCGTGGCCGAGACCGCAGAGGACGACCGGATCTGGCTCGCGACCTCGACCGACGCAGTCACCTGGACACCGATCGGGCGGGTGATCGATGTCGGGGCCGCAGGGAGCTGGGAGTCGTTGAAGGTGGGTCGGCCGTCCGTGGTGGTTGCGGACGGGACCTTCTCGCTCTGGTACGACGGACAGGATGGCGCGGTCCGCAGCGTGGGTCTCGCGACGTCCAAGGACGGGGTGACGTTTGTCAAACATCCCAGCAACCCGGTGTTCGTGGGGGCGGGCGCGGTGGACGTGGCGCCCGTGGGAGACACCTGGGTCCTCCTTCACGAGGGAGGGGACGGGACGTACGCGGCGACCTCGGCGGACGGGGTCACCTGGTGTGATCAGGGCAGGCTGCTCGGGCTGTCGGGGGACAGCTACGACGCGTACGGTCAGGTGACGCCGTTCCTCCACAGCGCGGCCGGAGCCACGTTCGACGCGCTGCTGTTCGGGGGCGCGTCCGACGCGTGCTGGTGCGAGAATCGAATTGGCATGGTCTACCCCGACGGGGTGTCCCCGCCGCCCGACCCGGACGCGGGCTGTGAGGCGTGCCGGGTCGGAACCTGCACGGACGCGTGCCGGGACGGGGGCTATGGGGTCGAGGGGTACTGCGGGGCGCCGGGGAGCACGGATCCGGGGGCATGCTGCGCGTGCGTCCCGTGGTGACCTCGGGGCCGGAGGACCCAACTCCCGCCCCGCCCCCGTTGCCAACCGGTGGCCCCGGGGTAGCCGGGTCGGGTGACCGGCTCGCCCCCCAACCCCTCGGCATCGGGCATCCAGGCGGCGCGCCGGGTGGCGCTGTGGCACGCGATCGTTCGGGTGCTGGGCGACGATTCCCGCAACGCCGCCCTCCAGCCCGCGATGCGGCGCGTGGCCGACGGCCTGGGCCTCCCGGCCCTGGTGCTCGACCCGCGGGCGAGCGTCGACCAGGTCGTGCGCCAGGACCCCGATCGCCTCGGCCCCCTCGCGCGCCTGCCCGAGGGCCCGGGGCCGGACCCCCTCGACGACCTGCGGCGCCTCGTGGTGCTCCTCAAGACCGTGACGAATGTGTTCGGGGCAGGGGGCGGCTCGGTGTCCGCCGAGGAGTTCGCCTCGTGGGGACAGGACGTCCACGCGCTCGAGGTCGCGATGGGGTTCGCTCCCGGCGCGTTGCTCGCCGGCCGCGGGACGGGCCACGGCGGCGGGCCGGCCGTCGGCGCCTCCGAGGTGGCCGAGGCGCTCGATCAGGCGGCCCGCGGCGGCGGGATGATGAGCGTGCCCGACCTGCAGGCGGGCCTGCAGGGGGTCGAGCGGCGCATCATCGATCGCATGGCCCTGCGGGAGGTGCTCAAGGACCGGGCGCTCGCGGCGCGCCTGCGCCCGTCGATGGCGCTGACCGAGCAACTGTTGCGGGACAAGGACCACCTCGAGGGACCGGCGCTCGACGCCGCCCGGCTGCTCATCCGCCGGTACGTCGACGAGCTCGCCGGGGTCCTCGCCCGGGAGGTCGCGCGGGCCGACCGGGGCCCGATCGACCGGAGCCGGCCCCCGAAGCGCGTGTTCCGCAACCTCGACCTGCGGCCGGGTCATGGTGCTGCGGGCCGAGGTGCGACCGCCGGCGACGCTGAGCGTGCTGGCGTCGCTCCAGCGGTCGGCGCGCGGGCCGCCGGGAGGCGCGGAGCGCGCGGCGGGGGCCTGAAGCGCGGC
>CAIUDO010000801.1 GCA_903897935.1 uncultured Pseudomonadota bacterium | reverse complement strand
TACAGCGCGAGCGAGATGGGCGACGCCGACACCGACACCGACACCGACACCGACACCGAGGAGCCGGAAGAGACCGGCGCAGGCGTCAAGGCGTGCGGGTGCGCCTCGGGCGCTCCCGGTTCGGGCGCGGCGCTGATGGTCGCCGCGGGCGCGCTGCTGGTGCGTCGCCGCCGCGGCTGAGCGTCGACTTCGCGCGCGTCGCGGGGTTGGCTGAGGACCGCGGGCGCCGCAGGTTGATCCACGCGTCACGAGGCGTCCTGACGCGGCGTCGGCACATTGCCCACGCAGCGGCGCCCCCTTAAAGGGCCGAGCGTCTCGGGGAGCCCATGTATACGTTCGATCCCGAATGGCTGGCCAAGGTCGCCGATCTTCGGGCCCAAGGAGTCGATCCTTTCCCGGACGCCGCCGGCATGGTGATCAGCCACCGCGCGGCGGAGCTGCGCGCGCAGTTCGAGGGCGTCGAGGCCCCCGAGCTCGACGGGGTGTCGATCGGCGGGCGCGTGATGTTCCGAAACCACATGGGCAAGGCCATCTTCCTGCGGGTGCAGGACGGGTCGGGCGTGATCCAGGCGTACGTGCGCCGCGAGCGCGTCGGGGACGACGTGTTCGCGCGGGTCAAGGCCGTCGACATCGGCGACATCGTGTGGATCTCGGGCAGCGTCATGCGCACGAAGACGGGTGAGCTCACCGTGCTCGCGGCGTCGTATCGGTTGGCGGCCAAGGCGATGACGCCGTTCCCGGATCGGTGGTCGGGCGTGACGGACGTACAAGTCCGCTCCCGTCAGCGCTACGTCGACCTCATGATGCACCAGGAGAGCCGGGAGACGTTTCTGGCTCGTAGCCGCATCCTCAAGTTCATCCGGCGCTTCTTCGACGAGCGTTCGTACGTCGAGGTCGAGACGCCGATGCTGCAGAGCATCCCGGGCGGCGCCGCGGCGCGACCGTTCGTCACGCATCACAACGCGCTCGACATCCCGCTCTACCTTCGCGTCGCGCCGGAGCTGTTCCTCAAGCGGCTGGTCGTCGGTGGCATCGAGCGGGTGTTCGAGGTCAACCGGAACTTCCGCAACGAGGGCATCAGCGCGCGGCACAACCCCGAGTTCACGATGCTCGAGTTCTACCAGGCGTGGGCGACGCACCACGACCTGATCCAGATCACCGAAGACCTGCTGTCGGGGCTCGCGCCCGCGATCACGGGCGGCATGGTGGTGCAGTTCGGGGAGCACACGATCGACTTCACCCCGCCGTATCGTCGCGCGGACATGGACGAGCTGATCGCGGAGCGCACGGGCCTGTCGCGGGAGTCCCTCGCGGACCCGGCGGAGATGGCGGCGTTCTGGGCGGCAGCGCACCCGGACTGGAAGGCGCCGCTGCCGACCGACCGCGGGCGGTGGTGGGAGCTCCTGTTCGAGGAGTACGTCGAGCGAACGCTGATCGCGCCTACGTTCGTGACCGGGTTCCCGGCCGAGATCTCGCCGCTGGCCCGCCGGTCCGACGCGGATCCGTCCCGGTGCGATCGCTTCGAGGTGATCATCGCGGGCTGGGAGGTCGCGAACGGCTTCTCGGAGCTCAACGACCCGGTCGATCAGGCGGGCCGCTTCGCGGACCAGGTCGCAGCGCACGCCGCCGCGAAGGGCGAGCTCGACGCGTCGATGTTCTTCGACCACGACTACGTGCGGGCGTTGTCGTTCGGCATGCCGCCCACGGCGGGTGAGGGGATCGGCATCGACCGCCTCGTGATGATGCTGACCGGTCGCACCCACATCCGCGACGTGATCCTGTTCCCGACGATGCGCCCGGAAGCGCCGTCGTGAGCGATCCCGCCGACGTCGACTACACGCGGCTCCCCCCGGTGCCGGACGGTGGCGGGACGCTCGGCGCGGAGTGGGCCCTGGCGATGGGGCACCTGCGCGCGAAGAAGCACGCGTTCGTCTCGATCGTGAGCTTGTTCGCGATCTCCGGCGTGACGATCGGGCTCGCGGCGCTCAACATCGTCATCGCGGTCATGACTGGGTTCGAGCTTGATCTTCGCGACAAGATCCTCGGCTCGAACGCGCACCTGGTGGTGCTGCGCTATGGCGGGCCGGTGCTCGATCCCGCCGAGACCGTCGCCGCGATCGAGCGCGTCGACGGGGTCGAGGCGGCGGCGCCGTTCGTGTAC
>CAIUDO010000800.1 GCA_903897935.1 uncultured Pseudomonadota bacterium | reverse complement strand
TCTTCTCCTTCATCTCCACCTCGGTGGCCGCGCCGACGTAGATCACCGCGACGCCGCCGACGAGCTTGGCGAGGCGCTCCTGGAGCTTCTCGCGGTCGTAGTCGGACGTGGTCTCGTCGATCTGGGCGCGGATCTGCTTGACCCGGGCCTTGATGTCGGCCGGGGAGCCCGCGCCGTCGATGATCGTGGTGTTGTCCTTGCTGACGACGACGCGCTCGGCGGTGCCGAGGTCGGCGAGGGTCACGCCGTCGATCTTGAGGCCGAGATCCTCCATGATCGCGCGCGCGCCCGTGAGGGTGGCGATGTCGACGAGCATGGCCTTCCGGCGGTCACCGAAGCCCGGGGCCTTGACGCAGCAGGCCACGATGGTCTTGCGGAGGGTGTTGACGACGAGGGTGGCGAGCGCGTCGCCTTCGATCTCCTCGGCGATGATGAGCAACGAGCGGCCGGCCTCGGCGACCTTCTCGAGGACCGGGAGGAGGTCCTTCATCGTCGAGATCTTCTTCTCGTGGACGAGGATCAGCGGCTTCTCGAGCACGCACTCCATGCGGTCGCCGTCGGTGACGAAGTACGGCGACAGGTAGCCGCGGTCGAACTGCATGCCTTCGACGATCTCGGCGGTGGTGTCGAGGCTCTTGGCCTCCTCGACCGTGATGACGCCCTCCTTGCCGACCTTGCTCATGCACTCGGCGAGGATCCGGCCGATCTCTTCGTCGCCGTTCGCGGAGATGGTGCCGACCTGGGCGATCTCACGCTCGTTCTCGCAGGGGCGCGACTGCGCCTTGAGCTCGGCGACGATCGCGGTGACGGCGGCGTCGATGCCGCGCTTGATCTCCATCGGGTTGGCGCCAGCGGCGACGAGCTTGCTGCCCGTCACGAAGATGGACTCGGCGAGCACGGTGGCCGTGGTGGTGCCGTCGCCGGCGATGTCGGAGGTCTTCGAGGCGACCTCCTTGACCATCTGCGCGCCCATGTTCTCGAACTTGTCCTTGAGCTCGATCTCCTTGGCGACGGTCACGCCGTCCTTGGTGATCAGCGGCGAGCCGAAGCTCTTCTGCAGGACGACGTTGCGACCCTTCGGCCCGAGCGTCACCTTGACGGCGGCGGCGAGGGTGCTCACGCCGCGGAGCATCGCCGCGCGGGCGGTGTCGCGGAACTCGATCTGCTTGGCCATGAGAGAGACTCCAATCGTTGCTTGTGTGTGATGAGTGGCCCCGGAGCCCGGGACCAGGGTTCGATCCGAAGGGATCAGTTCTCGATGATGGCGAGGATGTCTTCTTCGCGGAGGATGACGTGGTCTTCGCCATCCACCTTGATCTCGTCGCCGCCGTACTTGCCGAACATCACCACGTCGCCCGGCTTGACCGTGAGCGGCGTGAGCTCGCCCTTCTTGCCGAGGCGGCCCGGGCCGACCGCGATGACGGTGGCGTGCTGCGGCTTCTCCTTGGCGGCTTCCGGGAGGAACAGGCCGCCGGCCGAGCGCGCCTCTGCTTCGACGCGCTTGACGAGTACCCGATCGTAGAGGGGACGGAACGATGCCATGACGAGCTCCTTGAGGTTCGGGCGCCTTCTGGCAGGCGACCCGGACGGCGCGCAGGGCTAGGCACGCCTCCCGACGACGTCAACCCCCGACCGGATCCACGTGTGGGTGCGGTCGAAGTTCTCGGGCTCAGACCTACTTTGTGCGCGGTTCGCAGCCGTGGGGGCTTGCCGTTGCGCGCTCGGGGCCTATCCGTCGTCAGTCCCGCGAACCGCAGGGTAGCGGCACGGGCGCTTGACGGGTGCAGCGGGGTGCGTAGCTTCGCCGGCCCTGACGGCCCGGGCCCTTCTTGCGGACCGCGTCCACCCTTACAGGAGCTTCCATGGGCAAAATCATCGGTATCGATCTCGGAACCACCAACTCCGTCGTCGCGGTCATGGAAGGCGACAAGCCTACGGTCATCGTGAACGACGAAGGCGCGCGCACCACGCCGTCGGTCATCGGCTTCACGAAGGACGGGGAGCGGCTCGTCGGCGTCGTCGCGCGGCGTCAGGCCATCACCAACCCCGAGAACACCGTGTACTCGTCGAAGCGCTTGATCGGCCGCCGGTTCGACGAGTCGCAGAAGGAGATCTCGCGGCTGCCGTTCGAGGTCGTCCCCGGAGACGGTGGGGCCTGCCGCATCAAGGTCCAGGGCAAGAGCTACACCCCGCAGGAGGTCGCCGCGTTCGTCCTCCAGAAGCTCAAGCGTCAGGCGGAGACCTACCTCGGCCAGGCGGTCACCGAGGCGGTCATCACGGTGCCCGCGTACTTCAATGACTCGCAGCGCCAGGCCACCAAGGACGCGGGCCGCATCGCCGGCCTCGACGTCAAGCGCATCATCAACGAGCCCACCGCCGCGGCGCTCGCGTACGGCTTCGACAAGAAGAAGGACCAGACCGTCGCGGTGTACGACTTCGGCGGCGGCACCTTCGACATCTCGATCCTCGAGATCGGTGAGGACATCGTCGAGGTCAAGTCGACCAACGGCGACACCCACCTCGGCGGCGACGACATCGATCACATGCTGATCGACTGGCTGGTCGCCGAGTTCAAGAAGGAGACCGGCATCGACGTGAGCCGGGAGAAGATCGTCCTGCAGCGCCTGAAGGACGCCGCGGAGAAGGCCAAGGTCGAGCTGTCGAGCGCCATGTCGACCGAGATCAACCTCCCGTTCCTCACCGCGGACGCGTCGGGGCCCAAGCACCTCCAGAAGAACCTGTCGCGCGCCGAGTTCGAGCGCATGGTGCTGCCGATCGTCGAGCGCACCCTCGAGCCGTGCCGGCTCGCGATCAAGGACGCCGGGATCTCCGCCCGCGACGTGCACGAGGTCATCCTCGTCGGCGGCTCCACCCGCATCCCGCTGGTGCAGAAGAAGGTGTCGGAGCTGTTCGGCCGTGAGCCGAACCGCTCGGTGAACCCGGACGAGGTCGTCGCGGTCGGCGCGGCCATCCAGGGCGGCGTGCTCAGCGGCGACGTCACCAGCATGCTGCTGCTCGACGTCACCCCGCTCTCGCTCGGCATCGAGACGCTGGGCGGCGTCATGACCGTCCTCATCCCGCGCAACACCACGATCCCGACCTCGAAGAAGGAGGTCTTCTCGACCGCGGCCGACAATCAGTCGGCGGTCGACGTGTACGTGTTCCAGGGTGAGCGCCCGATGGCCCGCGACAACCGCGCGATCGGCAACTTCCGCCTCGACGGCTTGCCGCCGGCCCCGCGCGGGATGCCGCAGATCGAGGTCGCGTTCGACATCGACGCGAACGGCATCCTCTCGGTCTCCGCGAAGGACAAGGCGACCGGCCGCACGCAGCACATCACGATCGAGGCGTCGTCGGGCCTCGACGAGCGCGAGATCGAGCGCTTGGTGCAGGAAGCCAAGAAGAACGAGGCGTCCGACAAGAGCAAGAAGGAGCTCATCGAGGCCCGCAACAACCTCGACAGCCTCATCTACCAGACCCAGAAGACGGTCTCCGAGCACGGCGACAAGCTGCCGGCCGGCGAGCGCAGCGCGCTCGAGAGCGCGCTCGCGGCCGCCGAAGCGGCCAAGAACAGCGACAACCTCGTCGAGGTGAACGCGGCGTTCGAGAAGCTGCGCCAGGCGAGCCACAAGCTGGCCGAGGTCATGTACCAGTCGTCGACCGGTCCGACCGACGGGGCCGCCCCGGGCGGGCCGTCCGCGGGCGCGGGGCGTAAGCCGGGCCCGGACGGCGACGTGATCGACGCCGAGTTCGAAGACGCGTGATCGGCTTCCGCGTTTGAGGTCAATGAGCGTCGGGTCACATCGGCCCGGCGCTTCCGTCTATTAGGGAGGACGAACGGTGGCTCGCGACTACTACGAGGTGCTCGAGGTCGGCCGCGACGCGTCACCGGACGACGTCAAGAAGGCGTACCGCAAGAAGGCGCTCCAGTTCCACCCGGATCGGAACCAGGGCGACAAGGAGGCCGAGGAGAAGTTCAAGGAGGTCTCCGAGGCGTACGAGGTCCTGGCGTCCGAAGAGAAGCGCAAGATCTACGATCAGTTCGGCCACGCCGGCCTGCGCGGTCGCGGCTACGAGCCCAACTTCACCGACGTGGGGGACATCTTCTCCCAGTTCTCCGACATCTTCGGGTTCGGCGACCTGTTCGGGGGCATGGGTCGTCGCGGCGGCGGCGGCGGTCGTCGCGGGGGGCGGCCTGGGCGCGACCTCGAGCTGCCGCTCCGGCTGGAGTTCTTGGAGGCCTGCGAAGGCTGCCAGAAGGACGTCCAGATCACGCGCGCGGACCTGTGCGCGAAGTGCAACGGCGCTGGGCTCAAGGAGGGCATGACCAAGTCGACCTGCAACACCTGCCGCGGCGCGGGTCAGGTCACGCAGGCGCAGGGCTTCTTGCGCATCCGCACCGTGTGCCCGTCGTGCGGCGGGCGCGGCGAGTCGGTGCCCGCGGGCGCGGCGTGTGACGGTTGCGGTGGCAGCGGCCGCGAGCGGCGCACCGACAAGCTCACGATCACCGTGCCGCCCGGCGTCGACACCGGCATGCAGCTCCGGCTCGTCGGCAAGGGTGAGGTCGGTGATCCCGGGGCGCCCCCCGGCAACCTGTTCGTCACCATCGAGGTCAAGCCCCACGAGGTCTTCCAGCGGGAGGGCGCGCACACGTTCTGCGAGGTGCGCGTGCCGTACCCGCTGATGGTGCTCGGCGGAGAGGTCGAGGTAGCGACCATCCGCGGCAAGGAGATGATCAAGGTCCCAGCCGGCACTCCGTCCGGCAAGGTGATCACGTTGGCGGGCAAGGGCATCGAGAAGGTCAACGGGCACGGCCAGCGCGGCGACCACCACGTGCAGCTCGTCGTCGAGGTGCCCACCAAGCCGTCGTCCGACGAGGACCGGCTGCTGCGTGAGCTCGCGGCGGCGCAGGGGGTCAAGGTCAACGAGAAGGGTGGGCTGAAGGGCTGGTTCGACAAGCTGACCGGAGCATGACGATGACGGACCGGGTCGAGATTCGCTACTGCGAAGCTTGAAACTACTTGCCAAGGGCCACCAGGTTGGCGGCCCGAATCAAGGAGCGAGCTGGGGTCATGGCCACGCTCACCCGCGGGGGGCGGGGCGAGTTCACGGTGTGGGTCGACGGCGCTCAGGTCGCGGGCAAGGTGGGCGTGGTCTGGCCAGACGAGGCGGACACGGCTGAGCGCGTCGCCGCCGCGCTGGGGTAGAACGGCGGCGGGGAGGCCAGATGCAGACGTCGGCGGGGCTCGAGGCGGAGATCGCGGGGGTGGCGCGCGTCTTCGAGGCGGCGCGGGCGGAGCTGGGTCGGGTGCTCGTCGGGCAGCGCGCGATGGTCGACCGCCTGCTCATCGGGCTGCTGGCGGACGGGCACGTGCTCGTCGAGGGGGTGCCGGGCCTCGCGAAGACGACGGCGATCCGCTCGTTGGCGGCCACGCTGGACCTGAGCTTCTCGCGTGTGCAGTTCACCCCAGACTTGTTGCCGGCCGACCTGCTCGGCACGCAGGTGTACAACCCGCGCGAAGGCACGTTCTCGACCCGGCCGGGGCCGATCTTCGCCAACCTGGTGCTCGCCGACGAGATCAACCGCGCGCCGGCCAAGGTGCAGTCGGCGCTGCTCGAGGCGATGCAGGAGCGTCAGGTCACCCTCGACAAGACCTACCCATTGCCGCGCCCGTTCTTGGTGATGGCGACCCAGAACCCGATCGAGCAGGAGGGCACCTACGCGCTGCCGGAGGCGCAGGTCGACCGGTTCTTGCTGAAGGTGGTCGTGCACTACCCGTCGCGCGACGAGGAGCTGGAGGTCGTGGCGCGGGCGAGCCAGCCGGAGCACCCGCTCGGGGTCGTCGCGAGCGCGGCCGACCTGCAGAAGGCCCAGCAGCTCACGCGGTCGGTGCACGCATCCGCTCCGTTGCGGGCGTACATCGTCGATCTCGTGCGGGCCACCCGCGAGCCCGGCCGGTACGACAAGAAGCTCGCGGCTGCGATCGAGCACGGGGCGTCGCCGCGGGCGTCGATCGCGCTCGACGCCGCCGCGCGCGCGGTCGCGTTCTTGTCGGGGCGCGCGTACGTGCTCCCCGAGGACGTTCGGGTGGTCGCCCCCGACGTGCTGCGGCACCGCGTCGCGCTCGGCTACGACGCCGAAGCGGACGGCCTGAGCACCGACGCGGTGATCAACCGCCTGCTCGACGTCGTGCCGGTGCCCTGAGGTTGCGCGTCAGGCCGCCGC
The DNA here is from genome assembly GCA_903897935.1 of uncultured Pseudomonadota bacterium. Classification (GTDB taxonomy): domain Bacteria; phylum Myxococcota_A; class UBA796; order UBA796; genus CAIUDO01. Next base: position 20,092 of record CAIUDO010000800.1, on the reverse strand, counting down.
GCGCCTGCGCGGGTGGTCGCCGTACCAGGCGGCGAACAACAACAACAGCACGGCGAGCAAGAGCGGCGGCTGGTGGGCGCTGCGCCACACCTCGCGCTCGACGCGGCGCGCTTGCCCCGTACCGACCTCGGCCCGCACCCCGTCGACGTACAAGCCGGTGACGTCGTTGGTCCCGGGCTCGGCGAGCGCGAACCCGCCGCCCGTACGACGCGCGACCTCCCGCAACACGTCGAAGGTCGGCGTACTACGCACCACCCGCCCCTGGTCGTCGGTCAAGAACGTGCCGTCGGGGCGCGGGATCGGGCTGCTCACCGAGCCGACCCCGAGCGCGAACACCGGGACGTCGCGCAGACGGGCGGCGTCGGCGGCCTCGAGCGCGTCGGCGGCGTCGTGCACCTCGCCGTCGCTGACCACGAGGATCGCGCCGCCGGCGCTGCTGTCGACCGGCAACGCTGCGAGCGCCTCGCGGATGCCCTCGCCGAGCGCGCTCCCTTGCGCCTCGATGGTGTCGGTGCCGACCTCGTCGAGCACGGTCAGCAGGATGTCGCGGTCGCGGGTGAGCGGCAGGCGCCCGAACGCGCCACCGGCGTAGATCACGAGGCCGACCCGGTCCTCTTCGAGCAGGTCGACCAGGTCGGCCAGCTCGCGCCGCGCCTGGCCCAGCCGAGACGGGGCGGCGTCCCGGGCGTCCATCGAGCGCGAGAGGTCGAGCACCACGACGAGGTCGACGCCCGAGCTCGAGATCGTCTGCAGCTCCTTGCCGTACCGAGGCTCGGCCAGCGCGACGATGGCGGCCACGATCGCGCCGATCCGGGCGGCGTCTCGGGCGGCGCGGCGCCGGCGGACCGCGGGCGGCAACACGGCGTCCGGTGGGCCGAGGACCGACAACCGCCGAAGGTGCCGACGATCCGTCCACACGACGAGCGCCGCCAGCAGCGGCGCCACGAGCAGCAACCACAGCCACGCGGGGGCGCCGAAGCTCATGGGGCGCGCCGGAGCGCGGTCGCCGCCAGGACCACCTGGGCGACCACCGCGAGCAAGCCTGGGACGAGCCAGCGGCCGAACCGCTCGTCGTACCAGGAGAGCTCTCGGACCTTGGCCGGCGACGGCTCGAGCTGGTCGATCGACTGGAACACGTCGCGGAGGCCCTGGCGGGACGCCGCCCGCTGGTACTTCGCCCCGGTGAGCTGCGCGACCCGCGTGAGCGTGACCTCGTCGAGGCCGTCGCCGAGCCCGGCGCCCCCGCCGCCAACGCCGATGGTGTACACGCGCGTGCCGACCGCGGCGGCGAGCTGCGCCGCCTCGATCGGGGAGAAGCGCCCCGCGTTCGACTGGCCGTCGGTCAGCAGCACGACCAGCCGGCTGCGCGCCTCCACCTGCTCGAGGCGGCGAGCGGCCACCGCGATCGCGTCCCCGACGGCCGTTCCGCGCGACCCGGCGACGCCGATCTGGACGGTGTCGAGGACCTCGGCCATCGCCTGGTGGTCCGTCGTGAGCGGGACCAGCGTGAACGCGTCCTCGCCGAACACGACGAGGCCGACCCGATCGTCGGGCCGCGCCGCGACGAAGTCGGCCATGACGCCCTTGGCGACCTCGAGCCGGCTCACGCCCTCGCCGCCGGAGACGAGGTCGGTGCCCCGCATCGAGCCCGAGGTGTCGATCGCGAGCAGGATGTCGAGCCCCGGCTGCTCGACGACGCGGTCGTGGTGGGTCACCCGTGGGCGGGCGAGCGCGACGACCGTCAGCGCGAGCCCGAGCAGGCCGAGCGCGTTCGGCAGCGGGGCGAGCACCCGACGCGCGGTCCAGCCGGCGGGGCGGTCGGCGCGGGCGACGCGCACCCGGTGCGGTCCAGCGCGCACGAACACGCGGGCCACCACCGGCACCAGCAGCAAGAAGGCGAGGGGGAACGCCCAGGTGATCACGACGGCTCCGTCGCTGGGCGCGTGCGCTCGATCACCTGCTTGAGGTCGGTGCCGAGGCGGGTCCATGTGTCGGCCGGGATGGCGGACTCCGCGTACTTGACGAGGTCGGTCGCCGACAAGAGCCGGTCGACCCGCATCGCGACCTCGGGCGGCAGCGCCGCGAGGCCGCCGATGTGGCGCACCACCTCCGGGCGGGTCCACGCGTCGGCCGGGAACGACAACGTGTGCGTGAGCCACGCGCGGGTGAGGCGCGCGAGCAGCACCGCGCGCGCCATCTCGTCGACGGACGGGTCGGCGACCGCGGCAGCCCACGCCGTCAGGGTGGCCTCGTCGAGGGGGATCACGCGTTCGGGGGCGGCCTTCGGCGGGCGGAACGCGAACGCGGCGCCAGCGGCGACCGCGGCGACCGCGGCCGCGACGCCGCCGATCAGGCCCCAACGGAAGGTCGACGTGGCGGGCTCGACGATGTCTTCGATCGCCTCGACGCCGGCGGGCGGGGGCCCGAGGTCGAAGAACAGCGCCGGCGCGGTGGCGGACTGCTCCGCGGCGCCGTCCGTCCAGGTGGCGGTCAGCGCCTGCAGCTCGTAGTGGCCGGTCGGCGCCCGCACCGAGTACCGGCGCGTGATCACCTCGTCGCCGTCGATGCGCTCTTCGCGGGGCGTCTCTGCGACGATCGCGTCCGCGCCGGCCACGACGGGGTCCGGCACCGTGAGCGTACCGCCGGGCGCGGCCTCGGTCTGCACGACGACGACGACGCCTGCGGGGCTCCGCTCGGCGATCGACGTGCGCACGACGAGCGGCCCCGCCATCGCGACGGCGCACCACGCGACGATCAACGGCGCACCGCGGCCTGCTGAAGGTGACGGTGCAACACCAACAACGCGTCGTCGTGGGTGCTGATCGCGACCGCGCGGCACCCACACGCGCGGGCCGCCCGCACCCGCTCGGCGGGATCGGCCTCCCCGGCCCACGTCGCGCCGTCCACCACGCGCACGGCGCCGGTCTCGGCGTCTTCGATCTCGAACAAGCCCGTGCCCAGGCCGCGCTCGATCGGGTCGTGCACCACGACGGCGTGCACCTCGTGGCGACGGGCCAGCATGCCGAGCGGGCGCGCCCACGGCCCGTCGTCGAGGAAGTCCGAGACCACCACCATCGTGCACCGCCGACGCTGGGAGCGGGCGAGGCGCTCCAGCGCGGGCGCCAGCGCGGTGCCCCGTGAGCGCCGCGACCCCGCGGTGACCGCGCGCAGCACCGCCCAGGCGTGGTGCCGCGAGGCGCGCGGCGCCAACCACGTCTCCGGACCGTCCGAGAAGGTGAGCACGCCCACGCGGTCGCGGTTGCGCGCGGCCGCGATCGCCAGCGCGCCCGCGACCCGCGCGACGAGGCGGCGCTTGGCGTCACCCGGGGCCCCAGCACCGAAGCCAACCTCGGTCGAACCAGACAAGTCTACGACGAGCACGAGCGTGAGCTGCCGCTCCTCGCGGAACAGCTTGACGTACGGCTCGCCCCCACGCCGCGCGGTGACGTTCCAGTCGATCCGCCGCACGTCGTCGCCGGGGGTGTACGCGCGGACCTCGTCGAACTCCATGCCGCGGCCTCGGACCGCCGCGCGGTAGTCGCCGGCGAACAAGCTGTCGACGCGGCGCCCGAGCTGCAGGTGCAGCCGTCGCAGCGCGCGGAGGTCGTCGGGGACGGGGATCGCCATTCGTGCTCGCTAACGCGGCGCGCGGCAACGCCGGTCCATACGCGGCGCCTCGATCGCCGTGCCGTGGTCAACGGTGTTTCCGATCGGAAACAGCGGAAGCGGGTTCGCGCCGGGCGCCGGGCGTGGAGCAGACCGGGGAAGGTGAAGGTTCGCTGTACCTGTCTGGCTGTGAACGTCGACTTGGCGTTCGCGTCCGCGCGACGTCGCTCGTGCTCGCTCACGCGGCGCGCGCTAAGGCTCGTCTATGCGCGTCGCCTCGTTCGTGATCCTGTTGTCCGCAACCACGGCGTGCGTCGTCAAGGGTCACACCGGCGACACGGCCGGGTTGTCGATCGTAGGGGAGGCGTCGGGCGCGATGACGCTGGACGGCGCCGTCGAGCAGGCCCTGTCCGGCGTCTCGTTCTACGAGGACTTCTTCTACTCCGCGCACGTGGTCGCGCTCGCGCCGTGGGAGATGGGGTGCGGCGGCACGTTCGCCACGGCGACCGACTGGCTCGGCGCCGAGCCCGCCACGGACGGGCGCTACTTCGTCATGATCCCGCTCGATGGCCCGCTCGCGGGCGTCGGTGACGTCTGGGTGGTCTCGGCGGACGGCGCGTCGAACGGGTACTCCGGGGTCGGCGAGATCGAGGCCGTGGTCACGGGCGCCGCGCCCACCGACACCGTGGGCGCGTTCGTCGAGGGGAGCGCCACATGGACGGCGGCGGGCGGCGATGGCTCGACGTGGGCGGGCGAGGTCTCGTTCCGGGTGCCGTATTGTGGCGAAGAGTACTGATTTTTTCGGGGCTGCTCGGCGGCTGCGGGCGCAGCGACGGGCCGATCGTGGTCTGGTGGACGCTCGAGACGCTCGGCGCCACCGCCGCGGACGAGACCGCGGTGTGCGCGGCGATCACCGAGGTCGCCGCTGAGCGAGGCCTGTCCGCCCGGTGCGTCCCGGGCGCGGTCGCGCCGTCCACCTGGACGCTCGAGAGCCACGTGCGGACGCTGTTCCCCGAGCACATGGCCGGCCCGCTCCGGGTGAACCAGCGGCCGGGGGAGGGCGATCGCAGCGTGCTCGCCCGCGTGTCGGACCACCACGGCGGCCGCTACGGGTTCGGCTCGGACAACCCGGTGTTCGACCTGTGGGGCGAGCGGGAGACGGGGAACGGGGTGGTGTGGACGCAGGGGGCCGAGGTGGTCGCGATCGCCAGCGACGTGCGGGCGTCCGTTGGGGGGGACCCGCTCGCGCGCGCGTCGGGCGTCGTGATCGAGGCGGCGGGCCCGTGGATCCGGGGCGGCGACCCGGTCGCCTTGTACCTCAACGCGTTCGACGCCGGCGGCCACGTCCCACGTTGTATCGAGGGGATCGCCGATCCACGGTGCGCGTACGCGTGGGAGCTCGCGCTCGCGTACGGGCTCGTCGACGCGAACGACACGCCCACCGAGGCGTTCGCGTCGAGCGCGCTGTGGGTCGAGCTGCTGCGGGTGTTCGCGGCCGATAAAGCAGCGGCCGATCCCATCGGGGTCCGGCGCGCGACGTTCGACACCACGCTGGCGTCGATCGACGGCGGGGGCCTCGACAACCTGCGCACCTCGCTCGACGCGCTGCTGCGCGACGTCGAGAAGGCGCACCGCGAGGACGACGTCGTCATCGTGCTCGCTGGGGATCACGGCGACGCGCCGTGCGTCATGCACCCGCTGATCGACGGTCAGTACATCTGCGAGCACGATCAGGCGCCGACCGAGTGGCACGCCGCGGTCCCGGTCTACGTGATCGAGAACGGCGGCGCGGTCGACCGCTGGCGTGACAACGGGTGGCTCGCCGAGGACGGGCGGCCGTGGTCGTTGGTCAACCTGGCGTATGGCCTGCTCGAAGCGACCGGGCAGCCAATCCCGGAGCTGTGGCCGGAGCCGCTGCCGGCGGGGCGCGCCGAGAGCTGGTCGTGTGAGCCCGAGGGACCCGGTGGGGTCATCATCGAGGGCGATACGGCCGAGTGGTGCGACCACAACACCTGCGTCGCCGGTCCGTGGCGGATGCCAGAGCTGAACGGCATGACGAGCGGGGTGGACGACGCGCGGGAGGCGGGCCCGATCCCGTGGACCCGCTGGTTCGACACGTGGTGCTTGCCGGGCGGGCCGCTCTGATCGGCTACGGGGCGCCTGAGCATACCGGCGCGCCGGTGTGCGGAACGGTGAGGGCCGCGGGGGCCTCGTCTTCGTAGACGAGCTCGTAGGAGCCGGCGGGCAAGCCGCCTTCGACCTCGCACGCCAACCAGAGCTGCATGCACGCCGCCGTGCACGACATGCAGACGTCTGGCGTGTAGTGGTACGACACGTCGACGAGCACGCGATCTCCGTCGACGGTCGCGGTGCACTGCGGGTCCGCGCCGACCTGACAGGCGTTCGGGGCGCAGTCTTCGGCGAGCACGTGGATCCACGTCGTCCCGTCGACCGTGGTCTCCGCGACGAGATCGCCGGTGGTCGGCTCGGCGCCGACCGCGCACGCCTTGCCACCGACGTCGTCGACGGCGACCGGGGTCGCGGCTGTCGAGGAGCACCCGGTCTCACCCGACTCGGTCGGGACCCCGCACGCGAACAACAAGGCGATCATTCAGCACCTCCGATGTGCCCGTGTGCAGGTCTCGTGCCGCGCTCGAAGTCCGCATGGATCCGTGGTCGGGGCGCCGCGTCGCCCCGGAACCGAGACAACGGCGTCGCTGCGGGCCTCGGCGTGTTCGCGCAGGAGTAAGTGTCTGGAAAGTGCGGGCGGTATCAAGCGACTATGGGCTATTTGGTCGGCAGGCGCCCCGCCACGGGGTGAGCACCTGACCCTTCACGAGGTGACCATGCTCCGCATGTGCGCGCTGCTCACTGTAACCTGCGCGATCCAGGCGTGCGCCAAAGTTGAGGCAGAAGAAGGGGATTCGCGTACGCCGATCGACTCCGGCACCGCGCCGACGGGCTCGACCCTCCCGACCGACGCCGACGCCGACGGGTCGCCGCTCGGTGAGGACTGTAACGACGCCGACCCGAGCGCCTACCCGGGCGCCCCCGAGCTGTGCGACGGCCTCCAGAACGACTGCGCGACGCCGTGGGACGCCGACTGGGGGGTCGCCACGTTCTTCCCCGCGGACGGCGAACAGGCCGAGGACCTCACCGCGACCATGCGCAGCGGCGCTCCGGTCGTGCTCCCCGGGTCGGGCACGCTCCGGGTCTGTTCGGGCACCTACGTCACGCAGCTCGAGGTCGCTGGGGTCGTGTCGATCCTCGGTGATGGGTCCACGACCACGATCCTCTCCGGGCCCGGCGACGGCGCGGTCATCGCGGCCACCCCGGGGGCGGAGGTCACCCTCTCCGGCGTCACCGTCACCGGGGGCGCGACGTCCGCGGCCTCCGGTGCCCAAGGTGGCGTGGATTGTGACGGTGCGACGGTTGTTGTCGACGATGCGGTGATCCGAGGCAATCTCGGTGGCTACGGGGGAGGGCTCACCGCCCGCGAGGGGTGTTCGCTCACCGTGCGGGCCTCCGTGGTGGAGGACAACACCGCGCCTGTAGCGGGTGGCGCGGTATGGGTGCTCGACTCCGACGCGATCATCGACCAGACGACGGTGCGCGGCAACGCCTCCGGCTTCGGTGCGGCGATCATGGTCACCGCGGGCGCCGCGAGCCTGAGCTCGGTGGTCGTGGTCGATAACGTCGTCACGGGCGACTGGGGGCTCGGCGCTGGCGTCGCGGTCGAAGAGGGGGTCCTGACCATCGAGGCGTCGGAGCTCGTTGGCAACGCCAACCACGCGGTCGACGGCGACGGCGGCGGGCTGGGGTGCGAGGCCTCGACCGTGACGGTCACGGACGCGGTCTTCGACAGGAACTCCGCTGGCGAAGGGGGCGGGATCTTCGCCGGGGAAGGGTGCGACGTCGCCGTGATTCGCTCCGACTTCTCGGGCAACACGGCGATTGTCGGGGGCGGCATCTCGTCCGTCGCGGCGCTGGAGGTCACGGAGTCAAGGTTCGAGCGGAACGATGCGCTGTATGCCGGTGGCGCGATCGACCACGGGTTCGAGGGCGCCTCCTTGGTCCTGACGGACGCCTCGTTTTGGTACAACGTCGCGGGATCCCAGGGGGGAGCGGTGGCTTCGTCAGGGTCGGTGCTGGGCGTCCGGGTGGCGTTTCAGTTGAACCACGCCACCGAGTGGGGGGGCGCGCTGCTCATCCGCGGGGACGCGGTGTTCGAGTCCAGCACCTTCTGGGGCAACCGTGCCCAATGGGGCGGCGCCGTCGACGGAGGTGGGACCTACCTCGACACGGCCTTCTGGGGGAGCGTCGTGGCGGTCGGGTCGACGTTCACCAACAACGAGGCGGCGGGGCGGGGCGGCGCGTTGTACCTGTCTTCGCGGAGCAACGTCGAGGCGTCGGGGTTCGAGGGCAACGACCCGGAGGACGTCTGGTTCGAGGAGGTCGGGTACCGGTTCGACCGCACGCTCGACTTCCTCTGTGCCGATGGTGTCTGCGGCTGATGCCGCGGGTGGTGGCTCCGAGCGTCGGGCGTGTGCGACGCCAGCGAGCCACGCGTCGACCGTATCGGGAGACGACACACGGTTGATCTCGCGGACCGTCGTCCCTCCGAGCCGCTGTCCGTCATCGCTCGCCCCGGCGTGGGCAGCATCGGCATGGCGCGCCCCACGCGCACGAGGTCTTCGCGGCGGCTCGCGAGCACATCGAAGCAGCGCTGGTACAGATGGTCAGTCCAGGACCGTTCCGTTAATCGGACGAGCGCTGGTGGTCGCTCGGGTCGAGCGCAGCGTGGCGTCGACCTCCTGCTGGTGAAGCCCATGACACGTGAAGGTGCGATCATGCTTCCGGCGGAGCGAAGTCGGGCGTTGCATCGGCACTCGACGACGGGGCTCGTCCGACTGGCTGCGTTCGCCGCGATCTACGTGCTTGCCGTCGCGTGGATCGTCCTGATCGAACCGTCGCGTGGCACGCTGTGGGCGCTGGCGTGTGTACCCGCCTATGTCGCGGCGGCCGCGTCGCTACACGGCATCAGTCTGTTCACCCACGAGGCCGTGCACGGTGTGCTGTCGCCGAACCGCGTGCTCAACCGCCTGCTCGGCGCGGTGTGCGCGTGGCCTGTGCTTCAGAACTGCTCGGCCTACCGCGTGCTTCACCTGAAGCACCACGCGCACGTCGGACAGGCGGGTGACCCCGACCACTACGACAACTACACCCGCCTGCGCCCGCTGGTGTTCGCGATGCACTGGGGCCGGCTGCTGCTGGGGTATCCCGCGTACATCGTCGCCATCCCGATCCTCGGATTTCTGCGGGGATCCGCGGCCGACCGGGTGGCGATCGTCGCCGAGCTGATGGCGGTCGGCGGCCTGCTGACGATGGTGCTGCGCATGGAGCTTCCGACCTGGGCTCTGGTGCACTCGTGGCTCATCCCGATGCTGGTCATCAACACGATGGTGAACATCCGCGGCATGAGCCAGCACACCCTGCTGGAGCACGAGTCCGACCCGATTCGAGGCACACGAACGATCCTTACCAATCGGGTCACGCAGTGGTTCATGTGCAACGAGAACTTCCACCTCGAGCACCACCTGTTCCCCGGTGTGCCCTGGTACCATCTGCCGGCGCTGCACGAGGAGCTAAAGGGCGATCTCATGGCGCGGGGGGCGCCGTTCGTAGGGTCGTATGCGGAGTTCGCGGCTGACTTCGTCAGCGCGACGCTCACTGCGCGTAGCCGCCGCACCGTGACGATGCCTCCACGTGGGTAGGATCTCGCTCGCCGCGGCGCGCGCATGGGCGTGCGCATCCCCTCACGAACCCCTCCTCCTCGGCGTCCACTTGGCGGTCGCGGCCGCACTCCTGGCGGAGGGACACACGGTGGGCGTCGCGTGGGTGCTGCTTTGCGCCACTGGATTGGCCGTTGTGGCCCGGCTTGCGCCGTGGTCGAGCCGACGCGCGTGGCGTGCGCGTGTGGTCGCGGCGTACCTCGTGACCCTCGCGCTGTATCGTGGTGTGGCCTGGATCACGCCCGCCCTGGGGACGCCGCTCGCAGATGCCCGGCTGCTGGCGTTGGATCGGGCGTTGTTCGGCGGGTCACCTGCGATCGCATGGGGTCACCCCAGCATGCTGACGGCCGAGCTGATGAGCGCGGCGTACTTCTCGTATCACTTGTACCTGCACGGGACGCTCGCCATCGTGCTGCTCGGTGACGCCGAACGAGCACGACGGGTGTCGGCGTTCCTGTTCTCGTGCTTCGCGGCCGGGCTCTCCGGGTACCTGTTGGTGCCGGCGGTCGGACCGATCGCCTCGATGTCGGGCGTCGAGCTGGTGCAGGGCGGCGCGATCACGGCGTTCAACAGGTGGTTCACCACGCAGGGCAGCTCGGTGTACGACGTATTCCCCAGTCTACACGTGCTCATCAGCGGCGCCTTGCTGTGGCTCGACGCCGACGCATCCAGGCGGCGCGCCGCGGTCTTGGCGCCGATGGTGGCCCTGCTGTGGTACTCCACGCTTGTCCTGCGCTATCACTACGCGGTCGATGTCATCGCGGGCGTGTTGATCCTGCTCTGCGCCGTGGGCGTCGAGCGCTGGAGGAGGGTACGGGTGGATGGCGGGCGGAACGACAAGCACCACTGAGAGGATGTGCGAGCGCCCGGGATTCGCGATCGTACGGGAAGATCCCGAGATCGAGGCCGAGGTCGTCGCGAGCGCTGGCGCGCGCAGCGCCCTGGTTGTGGCGTCCGGTGGGTGCACGCTGCTGACGCTCGCGCACCGGTTTCCGCAGCTCGATCTGGTTGGTTACGACGCCAACCCGGTACAGATCGCGCATGTGCGCCGCAAGCTGATGGCGCGCGCGGACCTTGCGCGGCTCAACGTGGGTGACGCCAATCCAGACGGACTGAGCCAGTGCGGCCGGTTCGAGGGGCTCTTCCGCGTACTTCGCGGGTTCCTCGTGGAGTTCGTGCAGCGACCAGGTGAGGTCGACGCGCTGCTGGACGTAGCGACCACGGCAGCCGAGCGCTCGCGGATCGTGGCCCGCTGGTTCTCGTCGCCCCTGTGGCCGGTTGCGTTCGACGTGTCGTTCGAGCACGGACTCCTTGACGCGCTGTTCACGCGTGCGGCGACCCAGCACGCCGTCCCGGGCAGCTACCCTCGCTACTTTCAACGCGTCTTTGAAGACCTTCTGGGCCGCGACGACGTGGCGACGAACCCGTTCGTGGAGCATGTGCTGCTCGGCATGTTCCGGCGTGCGCCGGAGTGGGCGAACGACGCGCCGCTCGCGCCGTTCGCGCTGGTGCACGGGGGGATTCCCGACGTCGGCGACCTCTCGCGGTTCGACGTGATCCACGTCTCGAACATCTTCGACTGGTCAGATGGCGATACGATCGCGCGCTGGCGTCACGCGCTCACCGCGGGTGCTCGTCCTGGCGCCTTCGTCATCGTTCGACAGCTCAACAATCCGCGCGATCCGGCCGTGGACCTCGGGCCCGCCTTCGAGATCGACGAGCCGTGGAGCCGGTCACTCACCCAGCGATCGAGGGTGCGCTTCTATGATCGCATCGTCGTCGCCAGGAGGCGCCAGTGACCGGCGACGTGCGTCTTGAGATCCTGCGTGCGGACGAGCTCACGCCTTGGGTCGCCCAGCTTCGCGAGCTCGAACGGGGCATCACGTACCCGATCGAAGACGGGGCGGATGCGTTCGCGATCGACCACGGACCGGCCTATCACCCATTCTTCTCGGAGATGGGCGATGCCTTCTTCATGGTCGCGCGCGACGAGCAGCGGCTGCTCGGGTCGCTCGCCGGGGTGTTTCGCACCGCGCGGGTGAGCGAGCGCGAGCTGGCCACGGTCTACTTCGCCGACCTGAAGCTCGCGCCCGATGTGCGGGGGCGCGGGGTCGTCCACCAGATGGCGCGCCGCGTGGTTCGCGCCGCGCTGTTCGAGCGTCGGTTCTGGCGGTGGCGGCTGGCTTACTACGCAGCGATGCAGGGAGAGCACGGGGATGTAACGCGCACCATGAGCGGCCCCCACGCCGGACGCCTGCTGCGCCGATCGGCTCGGCTCTCGCTGTACTTCGTCGAGCCCGCCGTTCTGTCGCGGCTGCCGGTGCCGACATCGCCTCCCCCGCCGTCGGGCGGTGGGCTCGACCTGAGTCCGGGCGCCGCGTCGCGGTGCTCGGGTGCTGGCTGGGTGACGACGGCGGGACGCAAGGACCTTCGCATCGTCTCGACCGGAAGCGCGTGGCCCCTGGTGCACCTTCCGCTCGGTCCCGCCGCGTGGGGTGGCTCCTGGGGGCGATACCTCTCGGCGTGCGGAGCGGAGCTCGCCGGTGCGGGCGCGGCGCAGGCCTGCTTCGCCATCGACGAACGGCTCGAAGACCACGTCGGCTGGCTCGCCGCCGCTGGCGTGGTACCTTCTACGTTCTGTTCGGTGTACGCGCTGTCGACTCTGCCTGGCCTGCAAGTGGCCAGCGTCCCATGGATTCACCTCGCGACGTCGGAGATTTGACGGTGTTGAACGATACGTTCCGCGGCGTTGTCGCTCAGGTTCATTGCGACGCCGCTGTACCCGCGCGGCCCTTCTTCGCTGCGCTCGCCGACGCGTCGATGCAGCGCGCGGTCTTCGTACACACCCAGCAGCAGTTCGAGCATGCGGTGGAGCACTTCGCGCGCCCCATGATGGCCCTCGGCGCACGGCTCGAGCGTGCAGAGGGGCGCATGGTACTCGCCAGCAACGTTTGGGACGAGCACGGCCGGGGCAGTCTCTCCGGATGCCACGGTGGGACGTTCCGTGAGCTGCTCTTGCGCCTTGGGTGCGGCGAAGGCGCGATCCCGGCGGGAGCCCCGGTGCGCGCGTTCAACGCCGCGCTTATGGGCGTCTGCACGTATGAGCCCGTGCCGCTCGCGCTCGCGACCCTGGCCATCATCGAGCATCTGTTCGTTGGCATCTCGGGCCGCATCGGTGCCGGCGTAGTGTCGATGGGCTGGTTGAGCGACGACGAGCTGGTGCACTACGCGGTCCACGAGGCGCTCGACATCGCCCATGCCGACGCGCTCTACGCCCCCATCGAAGCGATGTGGCAGGCCGGGCACGCCCGCGGGGACATCCGCGTGGGCTTGAAGCTCGGTGCGCACGTGTTCCTGCGCCTATACGACGACCTCTACGCCGACGCCGTTCGTGCGTGCGCCCCATGAAGGGCTCATCGGCGACTCCCGCCCTCCGGGATCGGGTTCCTCGCTGGCCAATCCGTCAACACCGACGTTATCGCCGACTCGGCCCCTGAGGCGGGCGTCAGCGGCGCCCGCGGGCGCGCAAGGGCAAGAGCAGCAGCTGGCCAACGTGCCTTCCGCGGGCCCATCCGTCCTTGACACCCGCGCCAAAAGTGAACATGTTCACTTCATGCCGACCCGCACCGCCAAAGGCGCTCGCACCCGCGACGACATCCTCGACGCCGCCATCCGGCTGTTCCAGGAGCGGGGGTTCGAGCGCACGACGCTGCGGGCGATCGCCGACGAAGCCGGCGTCAGCCTCGGGCTCACCTACCGCTACTTCGAGGGCAAAGACGCGCTCGTCGCCGCGCTCTACGAGCGGCTCACCGAGCGATTCGTGGCGTCGTTGGAGGCGCTCCCGGCCGGCAGGTGGGTCGACCGCGCGCGCTTCGCGCTCGACGTGAGCTTCGAGGTGCTGGGGCCGCACCGGGACGTGCTGGTCGCGCTCACCGCGAACCTCGGCGGCACCGCGGCCGACGCCCTACACGCGCCGGTCCGCGTCAGCCGCGACGGCGTCCGGGCCGGCTTCGTACGCGCCGTCGCGTGCGCCGTCGACGCCCCGTCCGACGCCGAGCGCCTGGGTGAGGCGTTGTACCTTGCGCATCTGGCGCTGCTGCTGTTCTGGCTGCTCGACCGGAGCCCCGGTCAAGAGGCCACGCGGCGGCTGCGGGCGTGGGGGGCGGCCGTCGCCCCCCAGATCGGGTTCTTGATCACGTTGCCGGTCGTCGGCGGGGTCGCCGGCGAGCTCGTCCGCATCGTGTCGTTCGGGGTCTACGGGGTCGAGCCCCGTGAGGAGGCGTCGTGACGGTGCCGTTTCGGTTCGCTCCCGCGAAGTCAGCCTGGTTGCTGGCAATGGCGGTGCCGGCGCTGGTGTTCGCGCCCGCGGCGTGGTCCGTCGACGCGGCCGTGGTGGCCGTCGTGCTCATGACGGTGACGGTGGTGTTCGGCCACACGGTCGGCCTGCACCGCGGCATCATCCACCGCACGTACCGAATGGGACGGCGGACCCGGGCGGCGCTCGCGACGCTGTTCGCGCTGACCGGGCTCGGATCCCCGCTCGGGTGGCTGTTGATCCACTACCTGCGCGACCACCACCAGAGCCGACCCGACGCGCCGGTGACCCTGCGCTACGACCACGACCTGGGCACGGACGGGTGGTGGACCCTGTTCTGCGCGCCGGTCGGCGTCAACTGGGACGAGCTCGCGATCCCGCCCGAGGATCGAGAGGATCCCGTGCTGGTCGCGCTCGACCGGTGGTGGGTCCCGCTGCAGCTCGTCCAGGCGGGGGTGTTGTTCGCGGTCGGTGGGTGGTCCTGGCTGGTTTATGGGTGGTTCGTGCGTAATACGATCGTGATCGTAGGCCACTGGTTCGTGGGCTACCTCGCGCACACGGCAGGTTGGCGCCGGTATCGCATCGCGGGCGCGTCTGAAGAGGGGCGGAACCTCTGGTTGCTGGGCATCCTGTCGTTCGGGGAGGGATACCACAACAATCACCACGCGGCGCCCGGCTCCGCGCGATTGGGGCGGCATTGGAGCGAAGTGGACGTCGGCTGGTGGGCGGTCGTCGCGCTCGAGGCCCTCGGGTTGGTGTGGGGGGTGGCTCGGCCGGACGGCCCGGACGACCTGCTGCGCCCAGGCGCGGCGCGGGTGGGCGACCGGGTCGACGCCGAACCGTCTGGTGGGGTCGCGCGCTCCTGTTAGCAGCGTCGTGCAAGGAGGACGAATGGCGTTCGATACGTTCCGTGCCTCGTTTGGGGCCCCGACCACCTACCGCCCGTACGATGAGGCCGCGCGCGCGCGCCTCGCGGGCCGCCTGCCGGACGGGCTCGAGCCGTTGTTGCTCGCGGACGGCTTCGCCGTCTACGCCGACGGGCTCGTCACCACGTGTGACCCCGACGACCTCGCGATCGCCGCGCGGGCGTGGTTCCCCGACAACCCGGAGGTGGTGCTGTTCGGCCACGGCGCGTTCGGCGACGTGGTTCGTCTGGGACGGTCAGGAGGTCGGCGTGCTCGATCCGCACCTCGGTCAGCTCGATCCGATCGCGTTGGACGCCGAGGAGCTGTTCGAGAGGGCGTTCACGCAACCGTCGTACCGGGAGCGTGCGCTGCACGCGGCGCGCGTCGCGGACCTCGCGGGGGCGCTCGGCGCGCCGTCGTGGGGCGAGATGTTCGCCTACGAGCCGGCGCTCGCGCTCGGCGGTTCGGGCGCGCCCGACACGGTGCGTCGGGTCGGCTTGGTCGAGCACCTGGTGCTCTTGGCCCAGATCGTCGGTTTGCGGCGCTGACCGCGGACGGCCCGCCGCCGCTCAGGCTCGGACCACGATCGTGATCAACCCCGCGACCACCACCGCCACGGCCAGCGCCATCGTCGAGAACAAGACGTGGGGCAGCAGCGGGTGGATGTTGTTGAGCTCCCGGACCACGTTGCAGAGCCGGCCGAGCGCGTGCTGCCAGAGCGTCTGTGGGCTCTTCGAGGCCTCCATCGCGGCTTTCACCACGAAGAACTGGAACAAGTTGAGGGCCATCACCGCGTCGCCGAGCAGCTTTTGCCGCGCAGGCACCACCATGTAGTTGCATTTGAGCACGATGCGGTCCGCGCCGTCTTCTTCGTAGCTCCCTTCCACCCAGTGCAGCTCGCGATGGAAGTCGAGCAAGCCGAGGTCGTAGGTCTCGAACCCCTTGGTGAGCTTCGAGTCCGCGAACACGACCTTGTAGTGCCCGCTCGACCGGACGTAGATGAGCGCGCGAACCACGGCCCCGATGGGGAGGAACCGCAGGTTCCCGTCGTAGTGCTTGTCGAACAGCCCCTGGTCGCCGCCACGATCCAGGTTGTAGTGCGAGATGTAGAGCTCGTCCGTCGGGTGCATCGGGGTGATGACGACGTCGTCGCGGAACTGCCGCCGGATGGCTTGCTCGACGACCGCGGCGCCGCGGAGGTCGTCGATCTGGGCGATCACGGGCGCCGGGAGGGTGCTGATGTAGACGTGCCGAGATGGCCTGCTCTGGAGGTCCTTGCGAAAGTGGTCCGCGATCCAAGCACCCAGCGCGTCGATGACGGCGCGGTCCTCCGGGCGGTCGAAGCGGGACGCGGTCGCTCGAAAGAACCGAGCCCCATCAAGCGTGGGCGCGGGATCGGCGTCGAGGGTGTCGGTGGCGATCATGGAGCTCCTCGTGGGCTGCTGCGGGCGGGATATTCGGGTGCGTGCGTCGGGATCATGTGGTCGGAGGTGCGATGAAAACCTCGTTCTCATCGACTGAGCGCCGCCCCGCGGACCCGCTCGGTCGAGCGCTCGACCGGCTGGTGGCGCGGCCGCTGGCCGCTCGACTCTCGGTGTTCGCTGCGCCCGATCCCCTGCCGGACGGCTACCCGGGGGCCTCGCGCGCCACCGTTACGGGCGCGCAGCGACTCGGTGAACTTGACGGGTGGTCCGTGGCGGCGCCCGTCGCCGCTCTGTTGCACAGGCAGCGGGCGGGCGAGCCCCCTCCGCAGCATTGGCCTGGGGGCGACGCTCCACCCCACCACCTCGGGTCCTGGTGGTCGTTGCCGGGGGTGCACGTGTGGGTCGTGCTCGAGCATTTGGGGGGGCCACCGGTCTCGGTGTCCTTCCCCGATTCGGAGCAGCGCTTCCTGATCGCGCAGGGGGAGGGGGTGGTCTGGGACCGCGACCGGGAGCGGGTCGGCTTCTCCGGCGGTCGATGGGAGGGGCGGGCCCGGGTCGTGGTCGACGGCCCGGCGTGGCTGCGTCGGTGGGGTGGACCGCGCACGCTCCGGGCGCCTTCTGCGGCGCGCGACTGGGTCGCGGCGCGCGTAGGCGTCGGGAACCTCGGCTACGTCGCGCTGATGGCGGTCCTGGGTCTGGTGGCCGGGCCCGCGTGGTTCGTCGCTGGCGTGAGCTACGTCCATTACGCTCAGTACGTCGCTACGTTTCGGGCGCGTCGGGGCGTCGCGTACCCCACGTTCGTCCGGGACGTACTGTTCTTCAAGTCGGTGTCGATGGTCACGCTGGCCGCGTTGTACCTGACGTCGTGGTCGTGGTCGCCGCTGTCGGCCGTGTTGATGGGCGTCGGCGTCGCGCTGTCTACCCGCGCGGCGGCCTTGTTGGGCTTCGAACGCACGTACTTCGGGTACGAGCTCGGCCGGCTCGGCCCGCTCCGGGTGACCGGCTTCCCGTATGGTGTCCTGCCGCACCCCATGATCCTCGGGGCTGTCGTCGCATTGTTCGGTGTGCAGGTTCAGCCTGCTTTTCGAGACGATTGGCCGTGGGTGGTCCCGCTGCACGTCGCGGCCTACCTGGTCCACCTGGCCCAGGAGGTGGCGTCGGGATGGTTGGGCGTCGCGGAGGCGCCCGCGGGTGCCGATGGCGATGCCCCGCGGTGACCGCGGCGTCGCCGGGCTGGCGGATCGCGCCGGCATCGGCAATACGGTCTCGTGCCGGGAGAGCCGATGTTGATCTGGGCGCTCGTTGGTTGCATCGAGTACGGCTTGAAGCATGGGACCGTCGACACCGCGGTGCTGCCGCCGGTCGAATCGGACCCTGCCGCGCCTGCGACCGAGGTTACGGTCGACGAGTCGTGCTTCTGGGTCGACGTCGCCGTTCCGGGTGTGGTTCCGCTCGATCCCTCCTGCGACGGATCGTTCACGCCGCCCGCAGACCCGTGGGCAACCTCCGTCGAGTGGGTGTGGGACACGTTGGCAGACGGCAGCATGGCGTCGGTGTGGATCACCCAGGTCGTCGCCGACACGACAGGGGACGGGAGGCCAGAGGTCGCGTTCACCGCTTGTCTGTGGCGGAACGGCGCCTTTGGCACGTGCCTGTCGGGCCCCAGTGACCCTGGCAACGTCGTGTCGTACGAGGGTTCGTTGGTGATCCTGGACGGTCAGACGGGATCGGTGGTGCTCGAGCGCCCCGGGTACGACGTCATGGCGCCGCTCACCGTCGCCGACCTTGATGGCGACGGCGTCTCCGAGGTGCTCGCGACCACGATCGACGGCTACCTCGAGGCCGTCGATGGCCTCGGCCGCTCGGTGTTCCGCACGGCGTCGACCGTGAACGACCCGAACGGCGGCCTGTGGTCGTGCACGAACGTCGCCGACCTGGACGCCGACGGCGCCCCCGAGGTGATCAGCGACAACGCGACCTGGCACCTCGACGGGAGCTTCGACGTCGTCGTGTTCGGTCCCGCCGTCGAGTCCGAGCTGCGTACCTGCGTCGTCGGTGACCTCGACCAGGACGGCGATCAAGAGTGGGTGGTCGGCCGGCAGATCGTCGACCGCGACGGTGTCGTGCAGGCTGAGCTCGCGGTGCCGGACGTGGCGCTGTACGAGACGTCGTGGACGGTGCCGGTCCAGGCCGACGACGACGTCGCGGCGGAGATCGTCTACATCGGCAGCGGAGCCTTCTCGTTGCTCGACACCGACGGCGCGCTCCTGGTGCACGTCCCCCTTCCGAACACCGACCGTTCCGGCCCGCCGTGCCTCGGTGACTTCGACGGCGACGGCGCGTCGGAGGTCGCGGCGCCGCTGTCGGACACGCTATACCTGCTCGAACTGGACGGCTCGGTGCGCTGGTCGGTCGGCATCGACGACGGGACGGGGGTGTCCGGCTGTTCGGGCTTCGACTTCGACGCCGACGGCGCGCTCGAGGTCGTCTACGCGGACCACGACCGTCTGTACGTGTTCGACGGGGCCACTGGGGCGGCGCGCATCAACGACCCGGGGCGCGCGTCGGGCACGGTGACCGACATCCCGGTGGTCGCGGACGTCGACGGCGACGGCAGCGCCGAGCTGATCCTCACCGGGAACGACGACCAGGCGCGCGACGGCTGGAGGGGCGTGGTCGCGCTCGGCCACGCAGACGGCCAGTGGCCCCCAGCCGGATCGGTCTGGTCGGGCAACGACTACGCCGTCACGAACCTGCGCTCCGACGGCTCGGTGCCGGTGGTCCCGGGCCCGTCGTGGATCGACCCGGGCGTGTACCGCGCGCGGCCCGCGATCGAGGTACGTCCCGAGCTGTCGGTCCTCGCGGTCGACGCGTGTGTGTCGTCGTGTGAACCGGACGGTGAGGCCATGTTCTCGGTCCAGGTGGTCAACGAGGGATCGCTCGACGTGTCGGAGGTGTTGCTTCGATTTGTGTCGGATCGCGGAGGGGAGGAGGAGGAGCTCGACACGGTCGCCCTCGGGCCGATCGCGTCGGGCGAGGCCCTCCTTGGCGTGGTGCTCACGCTGCCGGCCTCGGAGCTCGGCGACGGGGTGCGCGCGTACGTGATCGTCGACGACACCTGCGAGACCGCGGACGACGGGGTGGCGTGGGCGTCGCCGTGCTACTGACCCGGCGCTGCCCCTCCGTCACACCCCGACGGTCACCCGGAACAGCGTGACTGGGTTCGGCAGGCCCTTGATCTCGGACGACCACGAGGTGACCTCCAGCCCCGTCGCGTCGAGCCGCGCCGACACCCCCGGTGACGTGTGCACCTCTTGCGTCCACACCACCTGCCCACGCACCGCCCGACCCTCACAGCGCGCCGCCATGTTGACGGTACCCCCGAAGTAGTCGAGGCCCGCCTGGTCGGTGTGCACCGCCATCGCCGGCCCGAAGTGCACCCCGACCTTCAGCCCGGGGGGGTGGGCGAGGTCGAGGGTCGCGACCCAGCGCTGGAAGTCCCCCTGCATCGCGATCGCGGCGGACAGCGCGTCGGCGGGGTCGAGGAACGTCGCCATCAGCGCGTCGCCGATGGTCTTGACTCGGCTCCCGCGCCACTCTGCCAGCGCCTGGTCGAGCACCGCGAAGTGATCGTGCACGAACCGGAACGCGCGTGCGTCGCCGAGCTCGTGGTACATCGCCGCGGACCCGGTGAGGTCGGTGAACAGCACCGCGATCGCGCGCACCGCGAGGCGGACGTCGGACGCCAGCGCGACCGACCCGAATTGCCTACGGTATTCCGGCATCGTCGTGAGCCACGCCGCTGAGAGCCACCGGCCCGAGTCTGGATCGCTGGCGACTTGGACCCGCACGCGGCTCGGGGTCGGGTTCTCCATCGTGACGTGTACGCGGCCGGGTCGCACCGCGAGCGCCTCGGTGGGGGCGCCCCGCCGCCAGGTGACCGCGGACGGGCCGTCGGGGGTGACCCGGATCGGGGTGTCGGGCTCGTCGCCGCCGCCGCCGATCGACCAGCCGTCGGTGGTGAGGTCGACGTCGATCTCCTGCGCGGAG
>CAIUDO010000799.1 GCA_903897935.1 uncultured Pseudomonadota bacterium | reverse complement strand
GGATCACCAGCTTCATGCCGATCTTGAGCGCGTTGCCCCCGCCCAGTGTGGCGGCGTTCGCCTTCTGGATCTTGCCCGAGAGCGACGCGTCGCCGTAGTACTTGCGGGCGATCACCGAGAGGTTGTCTCCGCTCTCGACGACGTGCTCCGTACCCTTGGTGCGCGCGAGCACCGCGATGCCCCGGGCGTCGACCGTGGAGATGCCGGAGACGGCTTGCAGCGCGTTGACCGCGATCGTCTTCTGGGACGCGACCAGCACGTCGCCCGACACGATCGCCGATCCCTGGCGCACGCGGACCTGCAGCGTGGTGCCGTCGAGGCCGGGCGCCTCGCTCAGGGCGGCCGCGGCGCGATCCGCGACGGCAGCGTTGCCGACGGGAGCGGCGGGGTCCGCGGCCGCGGGCGTGACGACCGCAGCCGCGCCTGCCGCAGGCGCGCCGACGGAGGGCGCATCGGCGGAGGGCGCGGTCGCTTCGACGGACGCGACGCTGGCGGCGGGCGCCGTCACCTCCGGCGCCGACGGCCCGAGGAGCAGGTTGGCGCTGATGAATACGATGGTCACCGCCGAGACGGCGGCGGTGGTCCACGCCCACCGGCGCATCTCGCGCTCGGTCTCGTACACACGGCCCACGAGCTGCGCGTTCTCGGTGCGCAGGCGGCGGGCCTCCGAGCGCAGCGCCTTCACTTCGCCCTGCTCACGCGCGCGGAGGGCTTCGCGGTGGGCTTCGCTCGCGTCTTGCTCCGCGCGGACGTGCTCCTCGACGTTCTCCCGCAGGCCGGGCTCGAGCGTCATGCCGCACGACCGGGCCTCGTCCAGCGCGGCGAGCGCCTCCTGCCAGCGCTGGCCGGCGACGTGCACGCGCGCGAGCAACACCCGGGCCTCGCCGTCGTCCGGGTTGAGGCCGAGCAACACGTGCAGCCGCTCGCGCGCCATCCGGAGGTGGCCCTCGGAGGCGTAGCGCAGCGCCTCGTTGTACAGCTCCGCGACCGGGTCGAGCCCGGACGCGTCGGCGGCCTGGCGGAGGGCGCGCAAGCAGCCGCCCGGGGGCACGGGTTGATCCGACAAAGAAGGACGGGTGGCCGCGTCGAAGCGGACCTGCGGGGCGTTGGCGGAAGGCATTGGGGGTTCCCCCGGAGGAGGGCAGGCGGGATGGTGAGACGGTGGCCCAGGGAGGGGCCGATCGCGAGGCAGGCGTTCGTCATACCGCATCGGGGATCCGCGCACAACCCCCGTTTGCGGGTTCGCGCGCGGATCGTTTCCGGAATTGGGGTCGGCGCCCGACGGGAGGATTTTCGGTAGCCTGTTACAGGGCGCGGTCCGCGAAGAGCCCCATGGAGCTGAGATGAGCGATCTCGTGCGCGTCACGCCGACCACCTGGAGCGCGCGCGGTGAGGCGGTGGTCCACGGCGAGAACCGCCAGATGCTGCTGTTCGGTGGGATCCCCGGTGAAGAGGCCACCGCGCGCGTGACGTTCGCCGGCATGCACCAGGTTCACGCCGTGTTCTCGTCGACAGACCGGCCGGACGCGCACCGCGTGGAGCCGCCGTGTGAGCGCTTCCGGCCGTGCGGCGGCTGCGCGATCATGCACCTCGATCCTTCCGGCCAGGAGGCGATGCGCCGGTCGTTGGTGCGGTCGGCGCTGGACGAAGCCGGCCTCGTCGATGTCGGGATCTCGGCGTTCCACCCCAGCCCCGACGGGTTGGCCGACTTCCGGCACGTCATCAAGCTCGGTGTGGGCTTCTCGGACCACGGCCACCTCCGCGTCGGAGCGTGGGGGCGGAACAACCGGCGCATCGTGCCCATCCCGCGCTGCAACGTCGCGCGGCAGGAGCTGCGGGCGACGATGGCGTCGGTCGCGCACCACGTCATCGATCTCGGCATCGCTCCTTACGATCCCGAGACGGACCGCGGCGTGCTGCGCGCCATCGTGCTCCGCGCGTCGCGCACCACCGGCGAGGTGCTCATCACCGTGGTGGCCGGGCGCAAGGTGCGCGCGCTGCAGGATCTCGCCGAGGCGGTGGGCGGCTCGGTCGGGCACGTCGTCGGGATCTGGCTGCACCTCAACAGTGAGCCTGGCAACGGCATCTACTCGCGCGACGGCGACGGGGCGGTCGGGGTGGTCCCGATGCTCGGCAAGGGCTGG
>CAIUDO010000798.1 GCA_903897935.1 uncultured Pseudomonadota bacterium | reverse complement strand
GATCGAAGAGAGCATCGGCCGCAAGGCGCCGAGCCGCACCCTGCCGAACCTGCTGCAGGACCACCACGACGAGCTGCTGTTCGACCACCACCTCGCCGCCAGCCTCGTTCGCGTCGGCCTCGACGGGGTGATCGTGCCCCTCCACGCCCCCGCCGTCATCAGCGCGTTCGACCCGTCACCCGACGGCCGGTACGTGCTGCTCACCGTCGTCGAGCGCCCGTACTCCCGCGCGGTCAGCCTGGGCCGGTTCCCGGATCGCACCACCGTGATCGACCCCAAGACGGGCGCGTCCGTCGTCGAGGTGAGCGCCCGCCCGCTCGCCGACGAGGTCCCGATCGCGGACGACTCCACACGGACCGGCCGCCGAGCGCCCCGATGGCGCAGCGATCACGGCGCCACCCTGGTCTTCACCGAGGCGCTCGACGGCGGGGACGGCGCCGCCGAAGTGCCGCTGCGCGACGCCGTGTGGGCGTGGCCCGCGCCGTTCTCGTCGGCGCCGTCGAAGGTGTGGGCCTCGCAGTGGCGCGCCGGGTCGATCGTGTGGGGTAACGACCACCTCGCGTTCGTGTGGGAGCAGAGCAGCGCGGCGAAGCGGGTCCGCTGGTGGCGCCTCGATCCGTCGGTGGAGGGCGGCGCGCCCGTCCTCCTCTCCGAGCGGTCCGACCGCGACGCCTACACCGACCCCGGCTCCCCGCTCACGAAGCCTGGGCCGTATGGCCGCTCGGTGCTGCGGATCGCCGCGAACGGCGACGTCTGGCTCGCCGGCAACGGCGCGTCGCCAGACGGCGTCTACCCGTTCCTCGATCGCTTCGATCCCGTCGCGCAGACGGCCACGCGTGTCTTCCGCTCCGCCGACCCGTGGTACGAGCGCGTGGTGACCGTGTTGGATGACGAGGCGTCGCGGCTGCTGACCGTGCGGGAGTCGATCGACACGCCTCCCGAGTGGGGTGCCCGCAAGCTCGGCAAGTCCAAGTTCGATCCCCTGGTTCGGTCGGCGGACCCGGCGCCGATGCTCGCCGGGCTCGAGCCGGTCGTGCTCACCCACCAGCGCGCCGACGGGGTGTCGATGACCGGCAACCTGTACCTGCCGCCGGGCTACGATCCGAAGAAGAGCGGCCCCCTCCCTACGCTGTTGTGGGTCTACCCCGACGAGTTCAAGGACCGGTCGGTCGCCGGCCAGGTGCGGACCTCGACGAACACGTTCAGCCGGCCGAGCGGCAGCAGCCCGTTGATGATGGTCGCGCTCGGGTGGGCGGTGCTGTCGAACCCGACGTTGCCGATCGTCGGCGAAGGAAGCGCCGAGCCCAACGACACCTACGTCGATCAGCTCGTGCAGAGCGCGTCGGCGTGGGTCGATCGGCTCGTCGCCGACGGCGTGAGCACCCGCGGCCGGCTCGCGGTCGGCGGGCACAGCTACGGCGCGTTCACCACCGCCAACCTGCTGGCGCACTCGGACCTGTTCTTCACCGGGATCGCGCGGAGCGGGGCGTACAACCGGACGTTGACGCCGTTCGGCTTCCAAGGGGAAGACCGCAGCTTGTGGGACGCGCCGGAGACCTACGTCGGCATGAGCCCGTTCACGTTCGCCGATCGGATCGACGAGCCCCTGCTGATGATCCACGGCGCCGAAGACCCGAACCCGGGCACGTGGCCCATGCAGAGCGCGCGAATGTACGACGCGCTCAAGGGCAACGGCGCGCGTGCGCGTTGGGTGGAGCTGCCCCACGAAGAGCACGGGTACACGTCGCGCGAGGCCGTCGGGCACACGCTCTATGAGATGGCGACCTGGCTCGACCGCTGGTTGCCCCAACCCTGAGCGTCCGCGGAGGCGCCACGCCCCTCCAGGTCACGGCCTGCCATCGAGCTGGTAGACACTCATGGACGACGCCTCGCCGTACGCGGCGAGGGCGGCGAGCATGTCCTGCACCTTCGCCTCCGCGGCGGGATCGACCGCGAACGGCTCCGCTCGCTGCAGGGCGTCGTGCCACCCGCCGAGCTGCATCCCGAGCGTCCACGGCTGGCCCGGCATCACCGCGTGGGGCCCGCGCGGGCAAGGCCGCGTGAGCCCAGTCACGGCCTCGACGTGGTCGCTGGCGGCGTCGATGCGCGCCCGCGTGGCCGCGTCGGTGCGCTGGGCAAGGGGGATGATGGCGTCGATCAGCGCCGCGGTCGCGCGCAGCGGATCGTCCGAAGCGA
The DNA here is from genome assembly GCA_903897935.1 of uncultured Pseudomonadota bacterium. Taxonomy (GTDB): domain Bacteria; phylum Myxococcota_A; class UBA796; order UBA796; genus CAIUDO01. Next base: position 5,598 of record CAIUDO010000798.1, on the reverse strand, counting down.
GCAGCGCCTCTCGATCGAGCAGGGGCACCTCGGCCCCGTGCAGCGGGTCTCCGGGCCGGGGCACCGCGAGGTCCACCCCCAGGGCGTCGAGCGCCGCGACGTGCGTCGCCAAGCCCCGCTGCAACGACAACCACGCGGCCCGCTCATCCGGCTCGAACGCCTCCGAAGGGATCTGCGCCACCACCACGTTCAAGGCGAACGGGAGCTGCAACGCCGCCCGGGTGAAGGGGTCGCTCACCGACAACACGCCGAGGGACCCCGCCGCGCGCTCCCGATCCGTTGCGCTGAGCCCACGGATCGTGGCCGCGACGGCCTCGATGGAACGGAGCGTGCCCTCGGTGTCTACGCGTACGTCCGCGTGGGGATCGTCGTCGAGCGGATCGGGCTCCGACGCTGTCGTGACGTGACTGAGGAGGAACAGCAGCGTGATCATGGCGTCGTCCTTGAATCCGGCAGAGGTGGCCCAACGCTAGGGGCCGGCCCCGCGTTGTGCTGTTTTTCTAGCACACGCCGGGCCGCTCGGCGCGTCACGATGGTTCACGGTCCCGCTGGAACCGTAGGCGCCCACGGATCGTCACCGGACGGTCGCGCGCCCCTGTTCGCAGTTGGGAGCGCGGGCTTCCAGCCTTAGGTGCAATCCCGATCACTTAGCCGAGAACGGTGGAGCAATCAGCGATCACGGTTCAGCCTACAGCTCCGGCGGGAGGGCGCATCGGCTTGCGCTCGAGGTCTACCGTACCCAAGCGTCTCCGTCCGATGAACGGTACGGACCAGCAGCACAATTGCGAAGGTCAGCCGCCTCGATCCCCACGAACATCGCCGAGGGATGCGGCCGAGACGGCGAGCGTGCGCTGGCGAGTTGCTCACGGCGCTTCATCGGAGGTTGACGGCCGACGGCTGATAGCTGACGGCCGCTCGCTGCAATCACCTTGAGTGAGCGGCATTGCCGTCAGGTGTGCAGCAGCCGCGTCAACGCGGAGCGGAGCGCCGCGAGCTGGAACGGCTTCGGCAAGAACGGCACCTCGTCGAGCGAGACCCCCGCGAGCGCGCCCGCGTCGTGGTACCCGCTGCACACCAGCACCGGAAGCCCCGGGGCGATCTCCCGGATGCGCCGGAGCGCCGCCGCCCCGCCCTCGCCGGGCATCACGAGGTCGAGCAGCACCACCCGGTAGTGATCCGGCGCCGATGCGACCATTTCGACGGCTTCTTCGCCGCTGCTCGCGACATCGGGGTGAAGCCCGAGCGCTTGGACCATCGCCGCGACCGTGCTGCGCACCATCGGCTCGTCGTCGACGATCAGCGCGGCGCCTCCCCCGATTGGCGGCGTAGGAGCAGGCACCCCGTGTGCGACCACCGCACCGGGCCGCGCGGGCAGGAACACCGCGATGCGCGCGCCGCGTCCCGGCGACGACCGAACGCGGATCGCGCCGTTGTGCCCGCGCACGATGCCGCCGATCGCGGCGAGGCCGAGCCCGCGCCCGAGCCCTTTGGTCGAGAAGAACGGCTCGAACATCCGCCGCTGAACGTCGACGCTCATGCCCGCGCCGCTGTCGACGACCTCGATCACCACGTGCGGCGCCGGCACCAAACCCTGGCTCAGGAGGTCGTTGTCGGCCGCCTTCACCGGCTCGACCGAGGTGCGCAGGACGACCTTTCCGGGCGCGTCGCCGTACGCCTCCGACGCGTTGACGACGAGGTTGACGAGCAGGTGCTGGAGCTGCGACTCGTCGGCGTCGACCTGGGGCAGGTGCGACGACAAGTCGAGTTCGAGCTCCACCTGCCGGGACACCGACACCCGCAGCAGCTCGGCGACCGAGCGCACCAGCGTGGAGACGTCGAGGTCGCGCCGCGCGGTGTGCGCGCGACCGCTGTACGCCAGCAGCGGCCGCACGAGGTCCTGCGCCCGAAGCAAGCCGCTCTCCATGTTCCGCAGGCGCCGCCCCACCTCGACGTCGTCGCCGAGCGCCAGCCGCGCGAGGTCGAGGTTGCCGATGACGGCGGTGAACAGGTTGTTGAAGTCGTGGGCGATGCCGCCGACGAGCGCGCCCAGGCTCTCGAGGCGCTGCGCCTGGATGCGCGCGAGCTCGTCTTGCCGACGGGCCGTCACGTCTTTGACGAGCGTGCCGAAGCGCTCGGCGCCGACCGGGAACGCGTGCACCTCGAACGCGCGCCCGAGCTCCTCGCTGGTGCGCTCCACCGCGAGCGACACGCCCTCGGTGGCGACGCGGCACATCGCCTCGATCCACGCGGGCGCCACCGCGGCCCCGAGCACCTCACGCACGGTCTTGCCGACACAGTCGTCCGGCAGGCCGGTCTGCTTGATGAACGCTGGATTGACCTCGATGAACCGGTAGTCGACCGGGACGCCGACCGCGTCGCGTACGACCTCGTTCAGCGCGAACCCTTGGTCGATCCCGGAGAAGAGCGCACGAAGGTGGTCGCGCTCGCGGGCACACACCGCCTCCGACGTGACGTCGCTGATGACGACGACCCGGTGCGCTTGATCCGGCAACAGCAGGCCGGAGAGGGTGACGGTGCGGCGCCCCCCCGCGAGCGCTACGTCGAGCCGCGCCCGCGGGGCGTGCTCGGCGCCCGGCGCCGCCCTGAACGAAGCCAGGTGGCCCGCCCAAACAGTGGGAACGCCCAGCAGATCGCCGAGCGGCCGCCCTTCGATCGTGTCACCGAACAGGTCGCACGCGGCCGCGTTCGCCACGACGACCACCACGGCGGCGTCGACGACGACCGTGGGCATTGGGTTGTTGTCGACGACAGACCGCATGCGCGCCACACCCTGACCGAGCATAGCGCCAGACGCGCCCGACCCCAACCGTTGGAAATGACCTGAAACGCTGGCGGGTCGAGCAGCGTATGGCGGACGGCGCTATCTTGCCGACGGGAGGGCCGATGTTGTGGTTGTGGACCGCCCACGCGCTCGCGGCGCCTCAGTGCGTCGACGCCGCGGCCGCCCTGCTCGAGCGCGGTGATCCGCTGGGCCACTCGGTGCTCGTAGCGGCCGCGAAGAGCGAGGTCACGCCGTGGCTCGTGTGCGACCGCGGAGCGCCGTTCGACGTCGACGTCGCCGTTCACGAGCTCGTACACCTGCGCGGCGGCGTCCGCGGCGCCCAGCTCGAGCGCTACGCCCTGCTGCTGCCGGATGGGCGGCTCGCCGAAATCGCTCGGCCGGCCGGCTTATTCTCACGAAGCGAGATCGTGCCGCTGCTTCGCCCGGAAGAGGTGGGACAGCACGTTCAGGTGTACCTGGTCGGCCCGAGCGGCGCCCAGGACCTGATGCTGCTGCTCGACGAGCTGAACGCCTACGCGTGGAGCGCGCGCACCGCGGCGGCGACGGCGTCGTACGAGCCCGCGGGCACCCGCACCTCCGGCCGGGACGGCGTCGCCGTGTTCCAGTACTGGCTCACGGTGTACCTGGCGCTCGCCCGCGACGCGCACCCGGAGACGGTCGCTGCGCTCGCGTCTCCCGAGCTGCAAGGGCTCATCCGCGACGTGTGGCAAGGCGCTGAGGCGGCGCTGGAAGCGAGCTGCCCCGCCGACAGCGTCGGGATCGACGACGGGTACTACCTGTCCCGTGCGTACGCGCCCGAGGCGGTGGCCGTGTTGACGTCGTTCGTGCCTGGCTTGTCGCCGGTGTTGCCGCCGTCGTGCACCCACCGGGTCGCGATGGCGACGCCGCCGTCGCCGGTGCGCGCGGGTGAGCCACGCACGGTGACCGTGCAGACCATCAGCGTCCGGGTCGACGGCGAGGAGCTGACCCTCGAAGACGTCGAGAAGCGGGCGAAGAAGGACCCGCGCTACGCCGAGCTGCTCGAGCGCATCCGGCGCGAACACGGCCTGTGACGCCGACGCACAGCAACATCCGCAGAGCTTTTGCTTTTTCCGATTCCTGAAAGAGGTCGTAGGGCGGCGGCTGGGGTGTCGCGGGCGACTAGGTCCGGCTGGCGTTGAGGTGTGCGTGACGCGGATGTTCACGGCGTTGCAGCTCGTGAGCGCTTGGCGGCGTTGGTCCTACCTCCCGCGGCGAACGAGGTGGTGTACGGGGCGAGTCGGCGCCGCGCCGACGGTCCGGCTCACGCGACGGCCGCGCGGGAGGTCGCGGCACGCGCGGCGGGCGGAGCTGTTGTTGAGGACGTTCGGTTTGTTTGGGGCGGCGTGCCCGACATGCGGAGCAGTGATGAGGCCGCGCGCGGTCGTAGGGCCGCCGGCAACCCTCCACCTGTTGGCGGCGCCTGTCGGTCGGCGCGGGGCCACCGGCCGCGAGCGCGGTGTTTGGAGCATGAAGGCCGAGATACGGCCGCGACGGGCCCGTCGATGTGCGTGTCGCTCGGCGGGGGACCCGGACTCGGGCGTAATGGCGCCCCGGCGCCCCTCGAGACGAAGGCGCGACGGCCACTAGCCCACCGCCAAAGTGTCCGGTGCCCCACCGATCCGCGGGACGCGCTGGCGAACGCGTCGCCTATTGATAACAATCCTGTGGACCACTACCGGGTCGCCAGCACCAAAGACCGCCGCAAGGCGGTTGCACTCGCCCCGCTTGGGGGCGTGCCGAAGGGCAAGGTGTTGGAGTGCGGGGCGGGTAGGCCCCGGTGGACGGGGAGCCGCCTCGGCCTACCTCCTGGCCCCACATTAACGACGTTGAACGGCGCGGATTCGTCGCCCACACTGAACGCACTGGAGCAAGCATGGCGGTGGCCGAGGCGAGCGTCGATGACCAGCAAGTGGCGAACGTGCTCTCGGCTGAGGAAACGCACTTCGTTGACCTAAAGTCGCGTGACGTCAGGCCCGCGAAACTGACGAGGACTATCGCTGCTTTTGCCAATGCGGACGGAGGTGAGCTGTATATCGGCGTGGAGGAAATCGACCGGGCCGCGCGGGTTCGGGAATGGAGGGGCTTCGAACGGATTGAGGACGCAAATGGTCACCTCCAGGCGTTCGAGGCTCTGTTCCCGCTGGGCCAAGACTTCGACTACACCTTTCTGCGCCGGCCGAGCGGGCGCGGCGGGTACGTGCTCCAGGTTGCCGTCCGCAAGACCCGCGACATCAAGACTTCTTCGGACGGCACCGTGTATGTCCGGCGGGGAGCCCAGAACCTGCCCGTCAGTCCAGGCGCTGCTCTACTAAAGCAGCTCGAATACGCGAAGGGGATCACCTCCTTCGAGACGGAGACCGTCGCCGTGTCGACGGAGCACGTCACGAACTCGGTGCCCGTGCTGGAGTTCATGCTGAGCGTGGTACCGACCGCCGAACCGGAGGCATGGCTCAGGAAGCAGCTCCTGATCGCAGAGGGGAAGCCGACGGTCGCCGGCATAGTCCTCTTCGCAGAGGAGCCGCAGGCGCTCCTTCCGAAACGGTGCGGGATCAAGGTCTACCGCTATCGCACTTCAGATCCACAAGGTACGCGGGAAACCCTCGCGCAAGACCCCGTTACGGTCGAAGGCCACCTGTACGCCCAGATCAACGAGGCTGTCAAATTGACGACGGCGCTAATCCAGTTGGGTGCAGCCGGGCCTCCGTCAACCTGGCTAGCGGCAATTCTGGGCGCGGGGATGGAAGAAGGCGGTACTTCGGGTGATCAGGTGGCGT
>CAIUDO010000797.1 GCA_903897935.1 uncultured Pseudomonadota bacterium | reverse complement strand
GGCGCTGGGGGCCGCGGGGGCCGGCGGCGCGACCACCGCGGGCGCGATCGGGGGCTCGGCCTCGGCCTCGACCGGAGCCGCCACCTCGACGACGGACTCGGCGATGACCTCGATGGGGGCGAGCTCGACGACGGGTGCAGTCTCGACGTCGGGCGCCTCGGCGCGTTCGGCCTCGACGCTGGGCGCTGCGAGCGGCTGCACCGGCACGACCTCGGCCTCCGCGCGCAGGATCGCCTCCACCAGGGCGGCCTTGTTCATCGTTCCACGGCCCGTGATCCCGAGGTCGCGGGCGCGCTCGCGGAGCGCGCGAACGGTCATTGATTGAAGGTTCTCCATGGTCGCTCCGTATTCGTCGATCGGGGACGCGCTCCCTAGCTCCGGACGCGGAGCGGCGCACACCGGCTTACACTCTGCCCGCGACGAGGAGGCGACATGATCGTGATGTTGGCGTTGGTGGCTTCGGCGACGGAGCTCGACGTCGCCAGCACCTCGGTGGATCCATCTGCTGCGCGGCCCGAGGTCGCGGAGTCCGACGGGAAGGGCAAGCCGTCCAAGCCGGGCGACGACGCCAAGGGCGGCGGCTCCAAGGGCGGCGGTGGCGGGTCGGGCGGCGGCTCCAAGGGCGGCGGTGGCGGCGGGAGCTCCGGCGGCGGCGGGAGCTCCGGCGGGTCGGGCGGTGGCGGTGGCGGGTCGGGGGGCGGCGGTGGCGCGGGCGGCGGCGGTGGTGCGTCCAGCGGCGGCGGCGCGGGCGGCTCCTCCGGTGGGTCGGGCACCAAGCCGGCGCCGTCGACGGGCGGCAAGCCGTCTACGGGCGGAAAACCAGCCCCCAACACCGGCAACAAGCCACCCCAGAACGGCGGCAAGCCGGCGCCGAAGCCCCAGCCGAAGAAGCCCGAGTGGATCGTCGAGCCGTTCATCGAGCCGAACATCGGCGTCACGTCGGTGACGGTCAACGGCGAGACGGGCGTTCAGGCCGGCCTCGGCGGCGAAGCGGGCTACAGCTACTTGTGGACGGGCGATCCCCAGGTCTACGGCGAGACGCGCCTTTCGGCGAACGCTCTGTACGGCCTGACGAGCAATTCGCTCGGGTACGACGTGCGGTTGGGCTCGTTCATCGGCCCGAAGCTCGACGACGCGCTGTTCCAGATCGGGCCGGACTTCTTCTACAACGGGTACGGCGGCGCGGGCGCGACGGACTATCGGCTCCCGGCGTCGGGCGGCGTCTCGATCAGCGCCGAGGCGAGCTACTCGCCGATCAAGGAGGCGACGCTGTACGGGACCGCGCTCCCGTCCTGGATGTTCAACCCTGATCGCGGGGCGTCGAACCTCGGACCGGTCGACGAGCTCGCGGTCCAGCTCGGCGTGCAAGTGAGGATCGACAGCTTCAGCGGCACCCTCGGGTACCAGTGGCAGTGGACCGCGGCGGGCCTGATCCAGGGCGTGGTCGTGTCGGGCGGGCTGTCGGACTTCTTGTAGCCGGCGGGGCGCTGCAACACGTTGCAGCACCCGGCCGCCCTGCCGCTCGGTCCTGGCCTCTGTCGAAGCGCTCCGCGGGGGTGCCTGTCTCGACAAAACGTGACCAGCCGCACCCCCGCGCCGTGACCATGACGATCGGCCTTGTACGGGGGCCGACTGCGAGCGCGCTCCCTCGAGGGGAGGGGCGATGTCGTCGGCTGGTTGGCGGCCCGTGGGCCGTGCGGGAGACCGTCTGGCGACGGGTCGCTCGTTGATAGGCGCTTTGGGGTTGGTGGTCGGGTTGGCGATGCTTACGGCGTGTGGCGCCGGGGGCGACGCGCCGGTCGACGAGGCGCGGGCGGTCGCGGGCGACGCGCGGGCGAGCCGCGTGGTCGTCGCGGTCGCCCACACCGGCGAGTCGCGGCTCGGCATCTCGGTGCCCGGCGAGGTGATGGGCGCGCGGGACGCGATGTTGTCGTCCGCGCTCGGCGGCTACGTGGAGGCGGTCGCGGTGCACCCTGGCGAGGTCGTCCAGCAGGGCGCGCTGATTGCCCGGGTCGACTCCGAGATCCACGGCGCGTCGTACGAGATGGCGGCCGCCCGGGTGACGCTCGCGGAGTCCGAGCTCGATCGTGTCGTTCGGATGGGCGATCTCGCGGCGCCCGCTCAGAAGGAGCGGGCAGAGACCGAGGTGGCGATCGCCCGCGCCCAGCGCGCGCAGTCAGCCGCGCAGTCCCGGCGCGCGACGGTTCGAGCTCCGTTCTCCGGGGTGATCGGCGACACGTTCGTCGAGGTGGGCGAGGTCGCCGGCCCGGGCACGCCGATCGCGCGGCTCGTTCAGCTCGACCCGGTGGTCGTGTCGTTGTCGGTGCCGGACCGCGACGTCGTGAGCTTACGCGAGGGCATGCGGGCCTCGGTCACGGCCACGGCCCGCGCGGGCTCTCTCGAGGGCACCGTGCACCGGATCGCGGCCACCGCGGACTCGAAGACGCGGGCGTTCCTGGTCGAGGTGATGGTCCCGAACGCCGATCATTCGCTGCTGCCCGGCATGATCGCGCGGGTCGACATCGAGGGTGGTGGCGGCGGGCAAGCGATGATCGTGCCGCAGGACTGGGTGGTGACCCGCCTCGACGGCGCCGGCGTGTTCCTGGACGACGGCGGCGTCGCGCGGTGGCGTCCGGTCGTGCTCGGCGACGTGCTGCGCGACCGCGTCGTCGTCACCAGCGGGCTCAACGAGGGTGATCGTGTCGTCGTCGTCGGGCACCGGGAGCTCGTAGACGGCGATCCCCTCGTCGTGGCACGGGTCGAAGGTGGCGCATGATCGGCTTCTTCGTCCGTCACGGGGCCAGCGTCGGCCTCCTGATGGTGATCATCACGCTGTTTGGCCTGGTCAGCTACCAGTCGTTGCCGCGTGAGTCGTCGCCGGACATCACGATCCCGGTGGTCGTCATCACGACGGTCTACCAGGGCGCGTCGCCGGCGGACGTCGAGGGGCTGGTCACGGTGCCGCTCGAGAACGAGCTGGCCGGCCTGCGCGACGTGAAGGAGATGACCTCCACTTCGGCGGAGGGCTACGCGGCGGTCAGCATCGAGTTCGAGCCGGACGTCGACATCGAAGACGCGCTGCAGCGGGTGCGCGACCGGGTCAGCCGCGCGCGCAGCAAGCTGCCGGACGACGTCGAAGAGCCGTCGATCCGGGAGATCTCGTTCTCGGACTTCCCGGTCGCGATCGTCACCGTCGCGGGTCTCGACGAGGTGCGTCTCAAGGAGCTGGTCGAGGACCTGCAAGACGACGCGACGCGCATCCCTGGCGTGCTCGAGGCGAACATCTCGGGCGGCGTCGATCGGCAGATCCGCGTCGAGGTCGACCCGATGCGGCTCGCCGCGTACGGGTTGTCGTTCGACGACGTGTCGGGGGCGCTCCGCAACGAGAACAGCGACGTGCCCGGCGGCGACATCACGTCCGGGTCGGCGTCGGTGCTGATCCGCACGCCCGGCAGCCTCAAGTCCGTCGACGACCTGCGTGAGGTGGCGATCAAGCGCGTCGGGGACCGGCCGGTCATGATCGGCGACGTCGCCACGCTGGTCGACGGGTTCGAAGAGCGGATGACCTACGCCCGCATGAACGGGCAGCCCGCGGTCTCGTTGTCGGTCACCAAGCGGCCGGGCGCGAACATCATCGATGTGGTCGACGCGCTGAAGGCGCTCACCGCCGAGCACGCCGCGACCTGGCCCGAGGGCGCGAGCTGGCGCGTGCTCGGCGACCAATCGAAGGCCATCCGAGACATGGTCGTGGAGCTCGAGAACAACATCCTGTCCGCCCTCGTGCTCGTCGTCGGCGTGATCCTGGTGTTCATGGGCGCCCGCAACAGCGCGTTCATCGCGGCCGCGATCCCGCTCTCGATGCTCATGAGCTTCGCGGTGCTCGATCTGCTCGGGTTCACCCTGAACATGATCGTGTTGTTCTCGTTGATCCTCGCGCTCGGCATGTTGGTCGACAACGGCATCGTGGTCGTCGAGAACGTCTACCGCCACATCGAGGCCGGAAAAGACCGGTTTACCGCTGCGATCGACGGAACGAGCGAGGTCGCGATTCCGGTGTTCGCGTCCACGCTGACCACGGTGGTCGCCTTCTTCCCGATGGTGTTCTGGACCGGCATCATGGGCGAGTTCATGGGCTTCTTGCCTAAGACCGTCATCATCGTGCTGACGGCATCGTTGATCGTGGCCGTGTGGCTGCTGCCGGCGGTGCTCGCGCGCTTCATGTCGACGGCGAAGCAGAAGGAGTTCGACCTCGACGCGCCGAGGACCGGCATCGGCGGCAAGCTGATGGACGTCTACGTGCGGGCGCTGCGGATCGCGATCCGGTGGCGGTACGTGACGGTGGCGACCGGGTTCGCGTTCTTCGTCTTCACCATCGCGGCGTACGCGCTGTTCAACCACGGCACCGAGTTCTTCCCGGAGACCGACCCGAACCGGGCGGTGGTCGCGGTCCGCGCGCCGACGGGCACCGACCTCGACACCACCGACGGGATCGTGCGGGAGGTCGAGGCGATCCTGCTGGCCGAGCGCAACGTGGACGTCGCGGTCGTCGAGACGGGCGTGAGCGGCGCGGGCGGCGGCCTCGGGGGCGGCCAGGCGGCGCCCAACGAAGCGAAGGTCACGTTCGACTTCTTGCCCGACCGCAACAACGCGGTCGAAGGCAAGGGCGTGCGCGACGAGTCGAGCCGCGACACCATCGACCGTCTGCGGGCCAAGGTCTCCGAGATCCCTGGTGCGGTGGTCACGATCGACCAGGAGCAGATGGGGCCGCCCGTCGGCGCCGCGATCGGCGTGAAGGTGAGCGGCGACGACTTTCACGAGGTCGGGATGGCGGCGCAGAAGATCCGGCGCGTGCTCGCGACGATCGACGGCGTCACCGACCTCCGCGACGACTACCGGGTAGGGCGCCCCGAGCTCCTGCTGCGCATCGACCGCGGCGCCGCCAAGCGCGTCGGGCTGTCCACCGCCCAGATCGGCAGCACCGTGCGCACCGCGGTCGCCGGGGTCACCGCGACGACCATCAAGAACGGCGACGAGGAGTGGGACGTGGTCGTCACCCTCCCTGACGCCTGGAAGGGCGACCTGCAGTCGGTGCTGTCGATCCGGGTGCCGGGCCGCGAAGACACGAGCCCGTCGACGTTCCCCGTGCCGTTGTCGGCGGTCGCTTCGTACGACCTCGCCGGCGGGACTGGGGCGATCAAGCACGTCGACCAGGACCTCGTGGTGACCATCGAAGGCGACGTGCTCGACGGCTACAACGTCAACGCCGTGCAGGCCGCGGTTAAGGGTGCGCTCGAGGAGCTCGATCTCCCGGGCATCCACGCCGAGCTCGGAGGTTCGACCGACGAGCAGGACGAGGCCGCGGCGTTCCTCGGCCGCGCGTTGCTGATCGCCTGCGCGCTGATCCTGCTCGTGCTCGTGCTGCAGTTCGACTCGTTCGGGCACCCGCTGATCATCTTCACGTCGGTGTTCTTGTCGCAGGTCGGCGTGTTGTGGGGCTTGTTGCTCACCGGGACGCCGTTCGGGATCATGATGACGGGCATCGGGGTCATCTCGCTCGCCGGCGTCGTGGTCAACAACGCGATCGTGCTGCTCGACTACGTCGAGCTGCTGCGCAAACGCGGGGTAGCGGTGGAGGAGGCGCTCGTCACCGCCGGGGTGCACCGGCTGCGCCCGGTGCTGCTGACCGCGGTCACCACGGTGCTGGGCCTCCTGCCGATGGCCACGGGCGTGTCGTTCGACTTCTTCACGTTCCGGCTGATCGTCGGCGCGTCGAGCGCGCAGTGGTGGGGGGCGATGGCGTGGGCGGTCGCGTTCGGCCTCACGTTCGCCACCGTGCTCACCCTGGTCGTCGTGCCGACCCTGTACGCGATCCGCGAGGACCTCCTGCGGCTGTCGGGGAGGTTCTTCGGTCGTAAAGCGGCGGCGGCCGCCGCGGTGTCCGCTGCGGTCGTGGGGATCGTCGCCCTGATCGCGCCGTCCCCCGCGGCGGCGATCACGGTGGACGAGGCGATCGCGGCGGCGGAGCGGAGCAGCGTCGACCTCGCGCTGGTGCGCGAGCAGACCTCGCAGGCGGAGTCGCTCCGTGGGCAAGCGTGGGCGACCGTGAGCCCGCAGCTCATCGCGAACGGCGGCTGGACGTTCAATCAGTACGAGATCGCGTTCGACACGTCCGAGATGATCCCGCCGGAGTTCGCGGACCTGGTCGGCGACGTGGGCGGCGAGCCGATCGTCATCCAGCCCAAGACGTTCCGGAGCGCCAACGTCAGCGTTCGCCAGCCGATCTTCTCGGCCACCGCGCTGCCGCTGCTGCGCGGCGCGTACGCGACGGTCGATGCCGCGCGCGCGTCCGAGGCGTCCCAAGCGTCGCGCATCCACGCGGCGGTCGTCAAGGCGTTCTACGGCCTCGCCACGGCGCGGCAGGCGGCGCAGATCGCCGAGCTCGCCGCCCAGAACGCCGAGCACCAGCTCGCGTTGGCGGAGCGGCAGGTCGGGGCCGGCCTCGCGACGAGTCAGGCGGCGATCCAAGGCAAGCTGGCGTTGTCGCGGGCCCAGCGTGAGGTCGCCGCCGCCGCGGAGCAGGTCGTCGCCGCCGAAGAGGCGTTCGTGCGCCTGACCGGGCTCGACCGGGACACCCCGTTGGAGCTCGGCGCCAGCTCCCTCGTGCCGCCGGAGCTGGCCGGCGCGATCGAGCGGGCCCAGGCGCGCCCGGACGTCGTCGCGTTGGAGCGCCAGGCGCGCGCCGCTGACCTCCAGCGCAACGCTACGTTGTGGGGCTATGTGCCGCGCGTCGACGGCACGTTCAGCGAGGTGTGGAGCGAGAACACCGGCTTCGCCGACTTCGAGTGGTTCTGGACGCTCAAGGTCGAGGCGTCGTGGACGCTTTGGGACGGCGGCCTCCGGCTCGCGCAGGCGAAGGAGCGCGCGAGCATGGCGCGCTCGGCGGACCTGCGGGTCGAGCAGCAACGCCGGCTGGCCGAAGAGGAGGTCACGACGGCGTGGAGCCGGTACGAGCGCGCGGCCCGGGCGCTCGAGGCGGTGACGAACGAGGTCGCGCTCGCCCAGGAGAACGTCTCGATGGCGGAGGCGGCGTTCAGCGCGGGCAACGCCACGTGGCTCGACGTCGAGTCGGCCCAGCTCGGACTCGCCAGCGCGCAGCTCGCCGCCGTCGTCGAGCAGATGAACCGGGATCTGGCGGCGCTCGACGTGATCGTCGCGAGCGGGGCGTCGGTCGACGGCGGTTGAAATAGTCTCGCGTCGTCACCGTTCGTCGCGCGGGGGTGCGCGATGTGGTTTCGTCCGCCGTGGGACAATGGAGAGGTGGGTGACGTCGGGTTGTCCGGCCCGCGCGAGGGTGCGCTCGTCCCCTGGATCGTGTGGACCCGGCTGATCGTCGTCTTCGTGGTGCTGATCGCGAGCGTGATCGTGCCGCTCGTCTGGTTCGAAGGCGATCTGGTGTTGGTCGGCAAGGTCGTGGCGGTGCTCGTCGGGTACGTCCTGATCGGCACGATCATCCGGCCGAACCCGGTGATGTCCAACCTCGGCTACGGGCGCGGCTTCATCGACGATCCGTTCCGCCGCTCGGACGACGTCAACCAGACGCTGCTGAGCTGGAAGATCCTGCTTTTTCCTGGGCGCTTCCTCGGAGAGTCGGTCATCGACGCCGTGCGCTTGCTGGCGGGTGAAGGCGACGGCCCGTCCTAGCCTCAATGCCGGTCACTTCACGCGATTGCAGCGAGCGGCCGTCAGCTATCAGCCGTCAGCGGTCAGCCCGGTCAAAGCCATGCATCGCTCAGCGGCAGTCGACCGGGTTGTTCGCGTTCAGGTGAAGGTCGGTCGCGTCACCATCGCGCCATTGTCTGGCTGATGGCTCGGGC
>CAIUDO010000796.1 GCA_903897935.1 uncultured Pseudomonadota bacterium | reverse complement strand
GGATGACGACGTCGCCCTCGACATCACCATGCCGATGATCCTCCGCCTCGGGTTCCTGGTCCGCCCGACCGACGCGCTCGAGCTGGAGATCGACGGCGTCTATCAAGGGTGGAGCTCGATCCAGGAGTTCTTGGTCACCGACATGGTGTTGTCGGTCGAGACGAGCGGCGACGAGCCTCTGGTCGTCACCGACGACGTCGCGTTGCCCGCCGAGATGGTCGACGCGTGGTCGGTGCGGCTCGGTGGCGAGGTGGACGTCGGGGATCGCGGCGCGGTGCGGTTCGGCAGCTTCTGGGAGACGTCCGCGGCGCCCGAGAAGCTGCGCTCGGTCTTCGTGCCCGACGCGATGAAGGTCGGGTTGTCCACCGGCGGGCAGTGGCGCGCGAGCGACCGGTTCACGTTGGACGCCGGGGTCATCGCCGCGAAGTCCTTGCAGCCGACGATCGACGAGTCGATCCTGTTCCAGGTGTCGGTCGACCCGATCTCGGGGCGCATCGGCGGCGGGCGCACCGTCGGCAACGGCACCTTCGCGTTCACGAGCCTCGCGTTCGGGCTCGGCGCGACCTTCGAGCTCGGCAAGCCACCCGCGGATCTTGGGCAGGCCACCCCGAGCCCGCTGCCGCCCGCGCCGCGCTAACCCCCAACCCCGGCGACGGGTCCACGCGGAGCAGTCCGTTGTCACCTCACGGCTTCTCCGCGCTCCCCCTGCTCGAGGTGTCCGAGCCGCTCGCGGCGGCGTTGCGCGCGGCGGGCGTCGAGCAGCCGAACGCGGCGCAGGTCGCGGCGATCCCGGCCATCCTCGCGGGCGCGAACGTGCTGGTGTGCTCGGGCACCGGCACCGGCAAGACGCTCGCGTACGCGCTCCCGGTGCTCCAGCGCCTCGTGGCCGACCCGACGCTGCGCGCGGTCGTGTTCACGCCGGGCGCCGAGCTGGCGATGCAGTGCCTGTCGGTCTTCGACGCCCTCAAGCCCGCCGATCTGTCGAGCGGAGCTGCGGTCTCGACGACCAGCCACCGCCGGCAGCGGGCCCGCGTGCAGCGCAGCACCCGGCTCGTCGTCGGGACCGCCGACCGTTTGCTGGAGCTGTTCCGGGCGGGCCACCTCAAGGGGGTGCGGCTCATCGTGCTCGACGAGATCGAGGCGATCCTGCGCGCGCGGGACGTCGTGTTCTTGTACGAGCTGCTGTCGCGGTCTACGCCGGTCGTGCAGCTCGTCGTCGCGACCGCGACCCTGGGCCCGGAGTCCCGCGTGTTCGTCGAGCGGTTCCTCGGGCCGGACCGGGTAGACGTCGTGCCCGCTGAGCAGCCTCTGGTCGACGTGATCGCGCATCACGTCGTCCGGGTGCCGCGCGCCGCCGCCCCCGACGTCACCTTGTTGCGCTTCGTCCAGGAGCAGCGCTGCAAGCAGGCGATCGTGTTTGTCTCGGATCCCAGGCTGCAGGCCCACCTGTACTATTTCCTCGAGGAGCACGGCGTTCCGACCGTGACCGTCAGCGAAGATCGAACGAAAGCGCAGCGACAACGAGGCTTGGACGCGTTTCGGGACGGCCGGGCGCGGCTCCTGCTGACCACCGACTACACCGCACGCGGGCTCGACGTGCGGGGCGTCGCGTGGGTGTTGCACTACGACGTGCCGCGGACCCCAGAGGCGTACGTGCACCGAGCGGGGCGGACCGGGCGGGCAGGGGAGCCCGGTAGCTCGGTCTTGTTCGTAGACGACGCCTCCCGCGGCGCGGCGAAGTGGCTCGAGCGCGCGCTCGGGATCGAGTTCACGCCGATCCCGTGGCGGTGAACCGGCCTCGCTCATGCGTCAGCCAGGGCCGGCACCGACCCAAGGGAGCCGCGCTCTCGACTACCCAGCCGTGACCACCCCCCCGCGCCCGTCCCCGAGCATGGGCGCCACCGCGCTCGGCGGGCTGAAAGCCCGCGGCCCGGCGGGCTGAAAGCCCGCGCTCCGGAGCTCGCGCCACCGCGCTCCGGAGCTTGCGCCACCGCGCTCGGCGGGCTGAAAGCCCGCGGCCCGGCGGGCTGAAGGCCCGCGCTCCGGAGCTTGCGCCACCGCGGTTCGGAGAATCCGCTGACGGCCGGGATCCGCTTCGCACTCCGCGGCACAGGCGTCAGACAGGGCCCGGCAGCTCGGCGGGGCGCTGCGTTGGAGGCAACGCGCGCGCGAACATGTCGTGCACCTCGGCGACGTGCGTGTCCATCGTCTCCAAGGTCCAACCCCGGGTGTCCACCGCCGGCAGCACGGTGACGTGGATCGGGACCGACTGCAGCCGGGTGGAGTTCTTCTGCCACCCTTGGTTCGCGCCGGTCACGACGACCGGCACGATCGGCAACCCGGTCTGCACCGCGAGGTGCACCATGCCCTTCTTGAAGGGGCGCAACCGGCCGTTTCGCGACCGTGTGCCCTCGGGCCACATCCAGATCGAGAGCTTGTTGCGCCGGACGACCTCGCCCAGCTCACGGAGCCCGGCGACTGCCCCCGACCGGTTCGCGCGGTCGATGCGCAGGTGCCCGGACAACAAGTACAAGACGCCGAAGAACGGGTACCAGACCACCTGCTTCTTCGCGACGCCGACCGTGCCGATCGGGGCCAGCCAGATGCCGAGGAAGATGTCGTAGATCGACGTGTGGTTGGAGACATAGATGGCCGGCCGCCGGCCATCGAGCTGCTCGCGACCGTCGACGTGCACGGGGCACCCCGACAGCCACATCAACGTGGGGCCGAGCATCTTGCCGTACACGTTGCACGACTTGATGCGCAGCAGCCGGAACGGCAACAGGACCAACAGCAGCAACGCCCAGACCGACGCGGACATCGCGGTGATGGAGACGCCCGCGAGGATCTTGAGCCAGCTGACGATCACGACGCCCTCCCGGCCGTGGAGATCAGGACCCGATCCAGCCGTCGATCATCTCGGGCGTGATCTGCGCCGGGTGGCCGCGCCACACGATCTGGCCGCCCTTGACGACGGCCGCCGCCGGGATGCCCTGCACCGCGAACGCCTCGGAGAGCTTGCCGTCTTCCTTGGCGATGGGGTAGTTCAGGTTGTTGTCCTTCACGAACGCGACGACCTTCTCTTCGGTCGACGACTTCGTGATCTTGGTCAGGCCGACCATGTTCAGGCCCTTGCTGTTGTACGTCGAATAGGTCTCGGTGAGCTTCGGCACCTCGCGCTTGCAGTGCGGGCACCACTCCTCGAAGAACACGACCAGCGTGGCCTTGCCGTCGTTGAAGGTGGTCTGGTTGCTCGTGTACCACTTCTCGACCGCGAGGTCGCTCACCGGCTTGCCGATGACCGCGAGCTGCTGCTCGAGCTGCTCGGCCGACCGGGCGGCGCGGGTGGTCGGGTACTTGGCCTTGAGCTCGGCCAGCTTCGTCTTCGCGACGTCGTAGTTGAGCTGGCGCATCGCGTCCGACGCGTCGCGGATGAGCTGCGCCGCGGCCTTCTCGGCCTCGGCGTCGACCGCGCCACCGGCGGCGCCGCCGCCCGCGCTCAGCTTGTCGATCGTGGCCTGCTGCGCGGCGACCTTGGCCTCGAGTTCGGTGATGCGCGCCTCGGTCGCAGGGTCGGTGCACCCGGCGAACAAGAACGCGAGGGTCGCGAGAACGGTGAAACGCATGTAGGATACTCCTGAGTCGAGACCGGGAGCCGTCGCGGGGGTCCGCGGTCGCCGGGCGCGTCCCGCTTAACTCGCAGATTGGTCGTTTGTCCGGTCTGCGACGGTAAACAGGCGTCACTGCGGCGAGCGGGGCGCCGCGGGCGCTCCGGTCACGGCTGCGACGATCCACGGTGTGGTCGAGGTTGAACGGGGGCAGGGTGGTGCCAGATCGGCTGCGGCCTGTGCGGATCGCGCTCGTGCTCACCGGCGTCGCGTGGGTGGTCTTCGGCCTGTTCGCGGGCGCCGGCCTCGCCGCGATGGTGCTGGCGGATCCCACGCGCGCCGGCGGGCCGATCGAGGCGGTGGTGGTCGTGGCCGCAGCCGCTGCGATCTCGCTCGGGGTCGGCGCCGCTTCGTTCGCGGCGGCCCGCTCGGTGGCGCCGGGCATCGACGGCTTCGCGATGGTCATCGGCGCGCTGACGTGCGTCGCCGGATTGTGGCCGTTGGGTCTCGTGATCCTGGTGGGCTGCGCGCGCGCTCGCGGACACGCCACCGAGCCGGCCGCGCCCGGCCCGCCGGTGGACCCGCTGCGGTGGGACGAGGCATTTTAGAGGTATCGGCACGATGTTCGGGAGCCACCGTGCCGCTGGCCGTGCACCAGGGTGTTGCGCGGAGGCGGCGGAAGGGGGGGGGAACGAGTATTCGGACCGCCTGATGTCGGAGGCTGTCATGCGTTCGTTGTTCGCCCTCTCGTTGCTCGTCCTGTCTGCCTGCGGCGCCGAGGAGCCGGCCAAGCCGGTCGCGCCCGCCGAGCCGGCCAAGCCCGTCGAGCCGGCCAAGCCCGCCGAGCCGCCGGCCCCGGCGAAGCCGGCCGAGATCGACCCCGCCACGTTCGCCGCGATGCCCGACGACGAGAAGAAGGCCACGCTCATGAAGATCGGCGAGAGCGTCTACACCACCGGCGGTTCGACCGGGCTCGCCTGCGTCACCTGCCACCAGCCGACCGGCGCCGGCCTGCCCCCGTCGTTCCCGCCGCTCGCCGGCTCGAAGGACAACATGGGCGACTGCGCCACCCACGCGAAGATCGTGATCAACGGCCTGTCCGGCCCGATCGAGGTGCAGGGCGTCAAGTACGACGGCGTCATGCCGCCGCAGGGCAACCTGACCAACATGGAGATCGCCGCGGTCATCACCTACGAGCGCAATTCGTGGGGCAACGACTACGGCGTGTGCCTGCCTGCCGACGTGGTCGCCGCGCGCGGCTGATCCGCGCCCGTGATCAGCGCCAGACGCGGTCGTCCCCGTCGCAGCGGGCGCCGCCGAGGCTCAACAAGGCGTCGAACACCGTCCGGGTCGTCTCGGCGCGCAGCGCGTCCGGGACGGCGCCGCCGCCTTGCACCCGGAACCGGTCGACCACCAGCACCAGCACGCCGTCGCCGGTCCACCGCGCCAGCGCGAGCTCGGCGATGCGTTGGTCCTGCGCGACGACCGCTCGGGCGAGCGACTCCTGGCGTGCCGCGGGCACCTGCGCCCCCGCAGAGCCCGCCTCGATCGCCTCGTAGCGCGCGCTCGGCACCCGAACCGCCTCGTCGGCGGTCGGGTGGTACGAGAGGTCGACCCCGGCGGCGATCAGGGGCCGCGAACGGTCGGAGAACAAGGGCTCGTAGGCCGCGAACGGGAACCCGAACCGCTGCGGCCACGCCAACGCCTCGTCGAGGCCACCGGCGGCGATCTGCCCACCGCGCCACTTGTCGAGCACGCCTTGCTGGTCGTCGGTCACTGCGTCGAGCGCGACCGTGACCTCGACGCTGGCGCGCTCGAGCGCCTCGACGGCGCGCGCGGCGCGCGCCAGATCGGGCTGCGCGCCGTTGCGGACGCCCAACACGACGACCGACCCCGGCGGTGCCTCCGCGAGGTCCTTGAGCCCGATCGGCTCGCACGTGCCGGCAGCGCCGACCAAGAACGGGAGGGTCAACGGCACTCTTGCGCTCGCGTGTACGTGTCGTCGCCGGTGCAGGTGCCGCCGATCGCGGTGAGCTTGCAGTCGTCCGCCCACGTGCCCGACCCACCACAGTTGGGGATCGCGCCGGTCCACCCGGACTGATCGTGCGTGCAGGTAACGGCGAGCGCAGTGCACTCGAACTGGCTCACGAACTTACGCTCGCTCGTGCCGTCGCAGTTGTAGTCGTAGTCGCCTGCGCCCGACGCGAAGGTGTACCAGCCGGTCGCCCCTGGGAACGCGAGGCCGTCGTTGTCCGCGCAGTCGTCGCCAACCGTCGCGTCGAAGTCGCCGTCGGCGGCGCACAAGCAGCGCGCAGCGATGTCCTCGTTGCCGAAGCCGTCGTTGTCGACGTCCTTGTAGTAGTCGATGCAGCCGCTGGCTCCGCTCTCGTCGTCGGTGCCGTCACAGTCCTCGTCGTCGCCGTCGCACACCTCGGGGGCGCCCGGATAGGCGGTCGCGTCGGCGTCGTCGCAGTCGTCCCGCTCTCGGGCGTAGCTGCCCGCGGGCGCCACGCACTGGATCCTCGTGTTGGCGGCGCCGCCGAGCCCGTAGCCGTCGGCGTCCGCGTCGAGGTACCACCGGGTCAGCGGGTTGATCGACGCGTCCGTGTCGTCGCAGTCGTCACCGTTGACGACGTAGCCGCTGGGCGCCGCGCACGCGTCGACGAAGGTGAGCGTGTCACCGTAGGTGTCGAGGTCGAGGTCGCGGTAGTACCGGACCGTGACGCCCTCGTCGGCGGACCCGTCGCAATTCTGGTCGACGCCGTCGCACACCTCGGCGGCGCCCGGCTTGATGGCGGGGTCGGCGTCGTTGCAGTCGCCGTCGTAGGCGGCGTACCCGGTGGGGGCGTCACACGCGGCGAGCGGCGAGACGGTCCGGCCGAAGCCGTCTCCGTCGCCGTCCGGGTACCAGTCGAGCGCGTCGAGCGCGCCTTCGTCGACGTTGAGGTCGCAGTCGTCGTCGCGGTCGTTGCACAGCTCGTCGGCGCCCGGGAACGCCGCGCTGCGCGTGTCGTCGCAGTCGTCGTCGTTGGCGACGTAGCTTGCCGGGGCGGCGCACGCGGCGGCGCTGGCCGCGGGGTCGCCGTAGCCGTCGCTGTCGCGGTCGGCGTACCAGGTCGGCAGCACGCCCTCGTCGACGCCGCCGTCGCAGTCGTCGTCGATGGTGTTGCAGACCTCGGTGGCGCCGGGTCGGACCGCGCTCGTCGCGTCGTTGCAGTCGTCGTCGTTGCTGACGTAGCCGGACGGGGTGGTGCACGCGAAGGTAGACGACGCGGGATCACCGAACAGGTCGCCATCCGCGTCGCGCCAGAACACGGCGGCGTCGATGGCGTCCGGCTCGTCGACGAACGAGTCGCAGTCGTCGTCGCCGCCGTTGCACTGTTCGACCGCGCCCGGGAACACCGCCCCGTCGTCGTCGTCGCAGTCGCCGGTGGCCTCGGAGAAGCCGTCGCCGTCGTCGTCGAACCCGTCGGTGCCGTCGTCCACCGCGCCGTCGCAGTCGTTGTCGAGCCCGTCGAGGAACTCGGTGCCGCCGGGGAACACGTACAAGTTGGCGTCGTCGCAGTCGCCGTCGAGCTCGGTGTAGCCGTCGCGGTCGTCGTCGAAGCACACGGTGCCGTCGTCGGCGACGAGGTCGCAGTCCTGGTCGACGCCGTCGCACGT
>CAIUDO010000795.1 GCA_903897935.1 uncultured Pseudomonadota bacterium | reverse complement strand
GATCTCGGGGGTGCCGGGGCTGACGTCGTCGTTGCCGTCGTTGCAGTCGCCGCCGGACTCGGTCGCGCCGTCGCCGTCGTCGTCGTACCAGATGGTGCCTTCGTCGACGGTGCCGTCACAGTCGTCGTCGACGCCGTCTGCCGTCTCGGGCGCGCCCGGGTAGACCGAGGCGTCGAAGTCGTTGCAGTCGACGCCGCTGCACCACGCGTACGCGCTGCCTTCGAAGCCGTCGTTGTCGAGGTCGCAGTCGCACGACGCGTCGCCGAAGCAGTCGGAGTCGGCGCAGTCGGCCGGGCCGTCGAAGTCGTTGTCGACGCCGTCGTCGCAGTCCTCGGGGCAGCCGGACGCGGCAGACACGTCGAAGGTGAGGGTGTAATCGCCCTGACCGGCGTCACAGTCACCAGGCTCGCCGAGCCCCGCGACGTACCCGTAGCCCTCGATGACGATGTAGTAGGTGGATCCTGCGGTGCACGAGAAGCTGACGCTGTCGTTCGTGGTGGACGCCTGCGTGGACCCGGCGCTGCAGCCCGTGAACGGGTCGCACGTGCTGTTCAGGATGTACATGTCGAGATCGCAGTTCATACCGGTCACGTCGAGCGTGACGGTGCCGGTGCGCTGGCACTCGAACTCGTAGACGTGCTCGCCGTCGGTCTGCTCGAGCGGCGCGTACGGGGTGCCGCACTGGTAGCAGTCGCGCGCGCCGCAGGTGCCGCCGAGGTTCGACACGTCCGCCGCGCTGATCCGGCCTGAGACCGTAGACGAGCACGTGAGCTCGGATCGGATCGGCACCGCCGCCGGGCACGCGGCGTTCGCGAGCGGAGCGACCAAGGTCGAAGCCGCACAAAGGGCGCCGATCCCGGTCCAGACGAGGGTACGCGAGGGCGTGCGTCGTGACATTCCGCTCTCCAGGCGGCGCGAGGTTAGCGCTCGCGTGTCGGGAGCGCTACTGCTTCTCTGCTTTGCCTCGTTCTGACGGGCCTTTGGCGCGTGGTGGCCGGGCCGCGTCGGGGGGCGCCCCCGGGTCGTCGTCGCCGCGTTCGTTCGGTTCGTGCTCCGCCTTCTCGCGCCGCGCTGCGTCCGGCGCCGGGCCCACCGCTACGATCGCCGGACCGCCGTGTACGTCGCACGGAGCGGGGCTGCTGCCCTTCGGCAACCACTCGACGTACGCCGCCGGGCACCCGGGCCGCGCGGCGCGCCCGCTGTCGGGGCACGCTGAGACCGACACCAGCCCGTCGGCGCGCGGGAACGCGGCGGGGGACGGCCCGATCGCCTGCATGAAGTACGACCACGTCGGGAGCGCTGCCTGGCCGCCGGTCAACCCGACATCGCCCGAGCGGTCGCGGCCGACCCACACGACGACCACCAGATCGGGGGTGAACCCGGCGAACCACGCGTCACGGTACCCGTCGGTGGTGCCGGTCTTGCCCGCCACCGCGCCGGTCACGGCCAGCGGGCCTACGGACGCGGCGCGCGCGGTGCCGCGGTCGATCACGCCCTCGAGCATCGCCGTGGCCATCGCGGCTGCCCGCGGGGACGCCACCTTCGACGAGCTGGCGCTGGACCCGAGCACCTGGACGCCCTCCGCGGTGGTGACCTCGGCGAGCAGGTAGGGGACACGAGCCACCCCGCCGCCCGCGAACGCGGTGTAGGCGCCCGCGACCTCCATCGGCGTCGCCGGGAACGCGCCGAGGGCGACGGACGGCAGCCGGGTGGCCCCGTCGAGCCCAGCGCGGCGCAAGAACGCCTGCGCGTCGGCCCACCCGAGCTGCTCGGCGAGCAGCACGGCCGGCGCGTTGCGGCTGGATTCGAGCGCGCGGCGGAGGGTGATCGACCCGAGGTAGCGCCCGTCGTAGTTCTGGGGCGACCAAGGCTTTCCGTCGATCTTCCGGACCACCGGCACGTCGTCGACGCGGGTGAGGGGGGTGAGGTCGGGGTCGGCGTCCAACGCGGCGAGCGCGACGAGCGGCTTGACGAGGCTGCCTGGCTGCCGCTCGGCCGCAGTGACGCGGTTGAACGGGCTCTGGGACCAGTCGCGCCCGCCCACCATCGCGACGACCGCGCCGTCGGACACCCGCACCGCGACGAGCGCGATCTCGGCGCCCTTCGCCGTCGGCTCGGTGCGATCGAGCTCGAACGCCCCCCGCGCGACGGCGCGCTCGGCGAGCTGCTGCAGGATCGGATCGATCGTGGTGAACACGCGGTAGCCGTCGGCGGCGACGGCGCCGTCGCCGAGGGAGCGCTCCGCGTGCTCCATCACCGCGTCGACCGCCCACCGCGCCGCTTGCCGCAGGCGCGGGGCCATGCCCGTGACCTCGAGCGGGCGTGCCTTCGCGGCGGCCCACGCCGCTTCGTCGAGGGCGCCGGTGGCCCGCATGCGGTCGAGCACGTCGTCACGGCGGGCGGCGGCGCGCTCGGGGTGGCGGGTCGGCGACCAGGTGTTCGGCGACGCGATCACGCCGGCGATGGTGGCCGCTTGCTCGGGGGACAGCTCGGCGACGCCCTTGCCGAACCACGCGCGCGCCGCGGCGTCGACGCCGTGCAGCGGCGTGCCGCCCGCTTGCCCCAGGTAGACCCCGGACAAGTAGCGCTCGAGGATCTCCGTCTTGTCGAGCTGTTGCTCGAGCGCGAGCGACAAGAACAGCTCGCGCACCTTACGCCGCAGGGTGCGGTCGGGGGTGAGCAGCTCGTTCTTGACGAGCTGCATCGTGATCGTGGAGCCGCCGTGCAGGCCCTCCTCGGGGGAGGTGAGGTCGTGCACGAGCGCGCGGCCGACGCCGATCGGGTCGACGCCGGGGTGCCGGTAGAAGCGGCTGTCTTCGATCGCGAGCACGGCGGGCTCGATCCACGGGCCGAGGTCGGCGCGGCGGATGGGCTCGGGCGACGCGTCGTCGCGGGAGAACGTGGCGAGGCGGGTGGGGGCGAGCACCGGGCAGGCGGGGCGGCAGGTGATGCCGTCGCCGAACGAGACGGTCGCGGCGCCGCCGGGCACGCCGTCGCGGGCGGCGGTGTTGATCTCGAGGCCGTCGTCGACGCGGCGGAACTGGTCCGCACCGGGGGCGCCGTCGACGCGGTCGTAGCCGGCGCCGAGCAGCACGCGCTCGACGTCTTCGCGCTGCAGGGGCATGCCCGGCGCGAGGCGGGCGGGCGCGGACCACACGACGCCGCGGCGGGCGGCGGGCGGCGTGGTGAGGGTGGCGCGAACGGTGTCCTGGGCGTCGAGCGCGGCGAGGCCGGTGACGCCGGCGAGGCCGACGCCGATCGCGGCGGACCACAAGAGGAGCTCGTCGCGCAGCCAGCGGCCCCAACCGCCACCCCCGGACGGGGGGGCCTTCTTCTTGCGCGCCTTGGGGCGGCTCGCCTTGGGGGGCGCGGCCTTACGCGCCAGCTTGACGACGGGGTCGGCCGCGGGGGCCGCTTCGGCGGCCTTCTTGGGGGCTCGGGGCATGGAGCACGCGGGGGAGGGAGGCGGGAGCGCGGGGGAGGGGCGTCCAAGCTACCACGCGGCCGGCCACAGGGCATCGAGGTCGTCGAGCGGGATCATCCGCCCGACCGCGCGCTCGAGGGTGGGATCGACCGCCCACACGACGTCACCGGCGGGGGTGATCTCTCGGATCGCGCCGGTGGTACCGAAGTTCATGAGCGTGTTGCCGTTCGGCAGGCGGTGCGGCTCGCCCATCTGGGGCGCCGCGAGGCCGTCGGCGTCGGACGACCACGCCTCGACGACCGGGTCGCCGTCGATGGCGTACTCACGGGCGAACGTGGGCGCGCCGGGCGTGGTCGAGGTCAGCAGCAGGTGGCCGTCGGCGAGCAGGTGGGCGCCGTGCTGGAAGTCGAACGCGCTGGCGGGGTCGGCGAACGGGGCGCTCCCGGGCGCGGCGCCGAGCTGGCGGCGGATCGTGCCGGTCGTCGCGTCGATCAGCAGCACGGTGTCGCGGTTCCACAACGACAGCAGGAGCTGGTCGCTCGCGGCGTCGTACGACAGCGCGTTCGACTGCGTGGTCGCGAGCGCGCCGATCGACCGCCCCCACGCGTCGCTGTCCCACAGCGTCGTGACGCCGCCGTCGGGCTGCTGCACCTGGAGGCGCTCGACGCCGTCGCGCCACGCGCCCCACGCGAGGCGGCCGTCCGGCAGCTCCACGAACGCGTGGTGGCCGTCTTCGATCGGGGTGGCGCCCGCGACGACGCCGTCGAAGCGCACGCGCTGCACCTGGGCGTGCGGGACCTTGGCGCCGAGCGGTGAGATGTCGCCGACGAGCAGCGCGTCTCCGGAGGCGGCGCGCTGGACGTACTGCATCCAGGCGTCCGGTGGCCCGGTCCACGCCCACACCGGGCGGGCGCGGCGGTCGAGCACGACGACGGCCCACGGGTCACCGCCCCACAACGTGCCGGTCGCGCAGGTCAGCAGGAGGTAGCGGGTTGGGTCGGCGCGGTCGGGATCGTAGGTGGAGGCGACGAATTCGGGCAGGCCGGCGAGGTCGCCGGTCGTGACCTGGAGGTCGAGCGTGGTCGTCTCGCCGCCGGCGGCGGCGTGCACCGACAACGACACCTCGGCGCCCGCGGGCAGGCCGAGCACGGGCAGGCGCGTCGCCCCGGCCGACGCCGCGACCGCAGGGCCGACGATCGGCGGAACGTCGGGGACGGACGCGGTCACCTGGACGGTTACCGGCACGCGCGCGGCGAGCTCGATCACGACGACCGAGGGCACCCGATCGTGGAGCGACACGCCGACGACGCCGATGAGTGGCTCCGGATCGGGGGCGGTGGGCGCCGCGCCCGGGCCGGTGTCGGGGGGCGTTGCGGGGCCGGGCGCGCCGAGCTCGGCGGGCGGGCGGCACGCGAAGATCGTCAGCAAGCTCCACATGGGGTCGGGAATAGCCTGGGGCGTCGGCGTCGGGGCGTGCCGGTGGTTAGCCTCCGGTTCGGAGGTCCGTTGGCAACTGTCAATCTCGGCTACGAATCCTTGTCTCCCACCATCGAAAAGGGCGGGATCCTCCTGCTCGACTTCTGGGCCGCCTGGTGCGGGCCGTGCCGGTTCTTCGCCCCGGTGTTCGAGGCGGCGTCCGAGCGCCACCCCGACGTCACGTTCGGCAAGATCGACACCGACGCCGAACAGGACCTCGCGATGGAGCTCCAGATCCAGTCGATCCCGACGATCATGGCGTTCCGCGACGGCGTGTTGTTGTTCCGGCAGCCGGGCGCGCTGCAGCCGCCGCAGCTCGAGGACTTGATCGGCAAGATCAAGGCGCTCGACATGGACGAGGTCCGGGCTGAGATGGCGAAGCACACGCACAGCCACGACCACGACCACGCGGGTCACGATCACAGCCACGATCACGACCACTGACGAGCGCGGGTACGCCGTGAGGCCGGACGGGTTCCAAGCCGTCCGGAGCGCGGGCTTGCGAGCCCGCCGTAGCGGCGCGAGCCCGAACGAGGGAGCGGCGTCGGCGTGCGCGTGACCTACCCGCTCGCCCTGTGAGGATGGCAGCAAGACGTCCCACGTGGGTCGATGCAAGGAAGTACGCCCAAGCATTAGGACTTTGCTGCTTGATGACCGATGCAGGTCGTCGTAGGGGCGGTGGTCGATGTGGGCAACGCGTCGCTTGATCCGATTGGAAGGTGGTGCGAGGGTCGCCGCGACGCGTTGTCCAAGGGGTGGGCGACGGTGTGCGACCCGTGGACCCGTCCGGGCGCCGGAGCGTGTCGGTGCCCAGGGTCGTGCACGGTCG
>CAIUDO010000794.1 GCA_903897935.1 uncultured Pseudomonadota bacterium | reverse complement strand
TGGTCGGCGCGTTGGTGGCGTGGCGCCCCGACCTGGTCGCGTGGCCGGGCCTGTCGTGGTTCTTGCTCGGCTGCGCGTCGGCGGCGCTCGCGGCGGCGCTCGCGTTCCTGGTGCAGGCGTTCTTCGGGATCCTGTCGTTCTGGCTGGATCAGTCGATGGGCTTGTTCGGCTTGTGGTTCTCGTTGTGGGCGGTCTGCTCGGGCTACGTCGCGCCGTTGGCGGTGTTCCCGGACGCCGCGCGGCGCGCGCTCGATCTGCTGCCGTTCAAGGCGATGCTGGGCACGCCGGTGGAGCTGTTCGCCGGTCAGCTCACCGGGTCCGACGCGCTGTGGGCCGTCGCCGTGCAAGCGGGCTGGGTCGTCGTCGCGTTCGGGCTCGTCGCGTTCACGTGGGCGCGCGGCGTGCGTCGGTACGGGGCGTTCGGTGCTTGACGCGCTGCCGCGTATCGTCGTCGCGCTGGTGCGCACGAGCCTGCTGGTCACGCTGCAGTACCGCTCGGACTTCTTGTTGGCGACGCTCACCGGGGTCGTGCGCGCGGCGACGCTGTGCGTGCCGCTGGTGCTCGTGTTCGGGCAGCGGTCGGCCGTCGGCGGCTGGTCCGAAGCCGACGCGCTCCTGGTGATGGGCTTCTACCTGATCCTGGTCGGGTACCAGGGCGTGCTGCTCGAGCCGAACCTCGGCGTCGCGGTCGACCTGATCCGGACCGGCAGCTTCGACCTCGTGCTCACCAAGCCCGTCGACGCGCAGCTCCAGGTGAGCCTGCGCAAGCTCGACCTGGCCGAGATCTGGCCGGTGGTGGGCGGCGTCGGGCTGGTCGCGTGGGCGCTCGCGCACCGCCCGGCGCCGTCGTTGGCCGACGCCGCGATCGGCGCGCTGATGTTCGTGTGCGGCCTCGCCGCGGTTTACGGCCTGTGGATTTTGGCGCTGTGCTCTTGCTTCTTCTTCGTCCGGGTGGACAACCTCCGGTTCCTGCTGGTCGCGGTCACCGACGCCGGGCGCTGGCCGATGTCGTTCTTCGCCGGGTGGGTGCGGTGGGTGCTCACGCTCGTCGTGCCGGTCGCGATCGTCACGTCGTTCCCGGCGACGGCGCTGCGTGGTGAGTGGACGGCTGGGTTCGTCGCCACCGGGGTCGCGGTCGCGGCGGGGTTCGTCATCGGCTCACGGCTCGCCTGGCGGTGGAGCGTCGCGCGGTACAGCTCAGCGTCGTCGTGACGGTGGCGCGCGGCCGCGGTGACGGATCCGACGCGCTGACACGTCGTGACGATCGCCTGACGACACCCCGTCAGGCGCCTATTACGCTGGTCGTGGGGTGACCGATGCGTGGGTCGTGGCTCTTGGGCGTCGCGTGGGTGATGGTCGGGTGCACGGGCGGGTCGATCGGGGGCGGCCCCGTCGACAGCGCGGCTCCGGCTCCATCGGGAGACGCGGACACGGACGTCGACAGTGACGCGGACGCGGACAGCGACACGGACACGGACGCCGACAGCGACACGGACGCCGACAGCGACACGGACGCCGACAGCGACACGGACACCGACACGGACACCGACACGGACACCGACATCGGCGTGGAGATCCGGGACGTCACGCTGACGGTGCCGCCCGATGCCCCGCTCGCCGCCGTCGTCACGTGGACGATCGAGGGCGGCACCGCCGACACCTGGGTCGAGTGGACGGACGGCGACGGGGAGTGGAGCCGCGCGCCCACGCACGTCGGTGCGAGCGGACCGCAGCGCTCCGCCATCCTCGGCGTCACCGAAGAGACGGACGTCACGTGGCACGTCGTCGCGCAGACCAAGCTCGGCACGGCGCAGTCGCCGGACGACAGCTACACCACGCTGCGGCTGCCGAGCACCGTGAGCACGCCGACGCTCAACACGTGGGATCCGGCACGTACCAGCCCGGAGGGCTACGTGTTCGGCGGGATGGCGGGGGCCAACCTGTACCAGTGGTACTACTACATCCTCGATCGTGAAGGGAACATCGTCTGGTACCACGAGCTGCCGTCGCGCCGGTGGGGCCTCGCGGCGCACAAGAGCCGTCGCGGCGGTACGATCTACGCCACCGAGGCGCCGCAGTGGTGGGAGGGCGGAGATCCGGCGTACGTGCTGGAGCTCACGCTTGACGGCACCATCCACGAGGTCATCGACACTCCGGGCCTCAACCACGCGTTCGCCGAGAACGAGACCGGCCTCGCGTGGCCGGCGAAGAATGGCTCCGGCGAAGACGTGCATGAGTACCAGGCAGATGGATCGATCCGGGTGTTGTTCGACGCCCAGGAGTACATGGACAGCATCGGCGAGCCGAACAACGCCCACACGAACGCGCTCAACTGGAACGAGGCCACGAACACGTACTTCTTGTCGTGGTACACGAACGAGCACGTGGTCGAGATCGACCGGGTGACGGGATCGGTGCTGCGCGTGTTCGGGCGGGAGTTCGAGGGCCACTACAACTTCGACCCACCGTCGGCGTACTTCGACTACCAGCACCACCCGTACTACACGGACGCCGGCACGTTGTTGCTCATGAGCACCGGCTCCGACGCGGTGTACGAGTACGAGGTCAACGACGTCACCCGCACGCTCGAGCTCGTCTGGAGCTTCACGCGGGCCGAGTCGGGCATCAACACCGATCAGATCGGTGAGGCGGTCCGGTTGCCGAACGGGAACACGTTCATCAACTGGGGTACCACGCCGACCATCCAAGAGGTGTCGGCCGACAAGGACATCTTGTTCGAGGTGGAGTTCTCGTCGGGCTGGATGGGGTCGACGTTCTTGATCGACGACCTGTACGAGTTCTGCGGCGACTGCTGAGCGTCAGCCTTCGACCCCGAGCTTCGCGCGCAGCCGCGGGTGGTCGATGTGCTTGACGGCGTCGAACGGCTCACACGCGCCGGTGGGGTCCCAGTCCACCGGCCCGAGGTCGCGCGCCACGCCGAGCGCGCGCCGGTTCAGCCGCGCGCTCCGCTTGCCGATGCCCATCAGCGCGGTCGCCATCGCCAGGCGCACGCCGACGGTCGCGGCGGGGTGGGCTCGCTCGACGTGGTCGATCCACCGGGCGAAGTAGGCCTCATCCGGTGCTTTCTTGCCCGATTCTTTCGACATCTCGTACAGCAGGCCGTACCCGCACCCCTGGCGCACCGGGTCGGGGCTGATCATCCAGTCGTCGGCGAGCTCGCGTACGAACGGCACCTTGGCCAACGAGGCGTCGCACGATGAGAACACGTGGGCGAGCTGCCCGCCGGCGAGCTGCTCGACCTGGGCTTCGGCTTGGGCGCGCGTGATGCGCGACGGGTCGTCGATGAGGAGGGAGATCACGCGCGCTTCGTACAGGTCTTCGGTCCACAGGCGCCGCGCGAGCTCGTGGTCGCGGCCGATCTGCTTGGCGAGCCCGCGCAGCACGGTGAGGCCGACCCCGAGCGAGCGCCTGGGCCTGTCGGGGAAACGCCGCCGCCAGTGGGCGACTCCGCGCTCGTCGCGGTGGCGTTCGAGGAGCGCGAGCACGTCGGTGATGGTCATGGGCACCTGCTGGGTGAACGTTGGAGTCTACAACCCGGGCGAGGCTCCGTCCGCCGAGCGGGGCACACCCGCGGCCGGATCTCCAAGGACGAGGTTATGTTCGGACGTCGGGAGGATCCACGCGTGTACGTCCACCGGGTCACGATCCAGAACCTCAGGAGCTTCCGCGAGGTCGTCGTGCCCCTCGCCACGCCTGGTGCGAACGGTGGGGCCGCCGCAGAGTACCCCAACGTCACGTTGCTCGTCGGGGACAACGGCGCGGGCAAGACCACGGTGCTCCGTTCGATCGCGCTTGCCGCCCTCGGCCCGATCATGGTCTCCGGGTCCGGGTACGTGCCGTTCTCGCTGGTTCGGCACGTCTCGGGGCAACGATCGGCGGAGGCGGTGGTGTCCGCGGAGGTCGAGCTCCACGAGCAAGACGGCGCTGTCGAGGGCCAATTCGAGACGGCCGCGCTGCGGATCCGGCCCACAGCGGGCTTCGTCGATCGGTTCGTCGCGATGGATACGCCCGCGTGGTCCGAGCTGATGTGGGCCGATCGATCGCCGGCGTTCTTCGTTGTCGGGTACGGAGCCAGTCGGGCGGTCGACCCGCATGCACGAAGCAGCGAGTCGTCCCGGTCGAAGTCACGAATGCTCCGATACGGGCGGGTGGCCGGCTTGTTCGAGGAGGGGATCGTTCTGTTGCCCCTGGCGGCGTGGCTCCCCGAGCTCGCGGCGCGCGACCCAGCCCGGTTCGCCGAGGTGGTGGGCCTCGTGAACGTGCTGCTGGAGCCCCACGGGGAGCTGCTCGACCACCTGGTCGAGGGGGAGCCGATGTTTCGGGTAGGTAGCTCCGTGCTCCCGTTTCAGGCGTTGTCGGACGGGTATCGCGCCTACATCGGATGGGTGGGCGACTTGTTGTACCACCTTTGCATGGGGGCGCCGGCGGCGATGCCGCTCGTGCAGGGGCGCGGCGTTGTGCTCGTCGACGAGGTGGATTTGCATCTGCATCCTGCGTGTCAGCGCCACGTGATGCCGACGTTGTCGCGAGCCCTCCCGAACCTGCAGTTCGTGTTCACGTCGCATAGCCCGCTGGTCGTCGGGTCGCTGTACGCGGTGAACGTGCGGGTCCTCGACGCGATGGAGGTTGGCTCGGCGGTCGAGACGGTGGTCAGCACGTCGCGCGCCGAGGTCTATGGGTTGTCGGCTGACCAGATCCTCACCGGCGGCCACTTCGGGCTGCGCACGACCCGGGTGGAGTCCTTCGACCGAACGCTTCAACAAGTAGCGTCGAAGGCGCGCTCCGGCGACGCGGACGCCGCGCTCCACTGATGCGGTTGGTCTCGCTGGGTGGCGCCGCGCTCGACGAATCGGTGGCGGCGGTCCCGCGGCCGACGGTCCCCGGCGCGTCATGATCCGGGTCGTCGTCGCCGAGGCCGAACTCTTGGGCCGGATCGACGCCCTCGACGCGGGCAGGCCGCCTGACCGTCGCTGGCTCGTGCGCGCCGCCGCGCTGACCGCGCGTTGCGTCGCTGAGGGCAGGGTCGGCGAAGGAGACGGCATCTGGAGCGAGGTCAAGGCCGTCTACATCGAACTGCAGCGGTTCAAGTGCATCTATTGTGAGCAGGCGATGCCCGAGATCGTGGCTGGCGATGCCCATGCGCCGGAAGGGCGGGGCGTCCTTCTCGATCACGACGTCGAGCATTTTCGCCCGAAGAACCGCGTGACGCCGTGGCCGTCCGCCGAGGTCGCGGCACGCCGCGGGATCACCTACGTGTCGGATCTGCGGCACGGTGAGGCCTTGGGCTACGTAGGGTTGGCGTTCGACCCCCTGAACTACGCCATTTCGTGCAAGGTATGCAACACGAGCTACAAGAGGGATCACTTCCCCATCTTGGGCACCGCCATGGCGGTCGCCTCCTCACGTGCCGCGCGCGACGCGATCGAGCAGCCGTTGCTCCTGCTGCCGTTCGGCGAAGACCCGGAGGACCCCGAGGCGTTGATCAGCTTCGAGGGGGTGTTCCCTCGCCCGC
>CAIUDO010000793.1 GCA_903897935.1 uncultured Pseudomonadota bacterium | reverse complement strand
GTGCACGAAGAGCCAGTCATCCAAGTTCCCAGGGTCTGCCTCCATGATGGGATAGTCAGGGATGCCGATGCCTTGGTCGCCGAGGATGTTGTAGAACAAACGGTGATGCAAGCCATTCTCAAACGGTGGCGCGACGGCGTCGTCACCGCGATGGCGCGCGTCGGCGGGGCGATCGGCGCGCTGCAGCGGTTCCCGAGTCAAGCGGGGGCCGTCTGGGTCGGCGGCGCCGCAGCCGACGGGACGCCGGTCATCGTGGTCGCTGGCGACGAGCCCTCGCTGGTCCCGGCCGCGGGGTTCCAGTCGGTGCGCACCGTGATCGCCACGTCGTCCGGCGTATTGTGGTTCTTCGCGATCCCGGCGTCGGGTGGGATCGGGCTGTTCAGAGGGCTGGACCCCGACGCCGACCGCGTGATCGCGCTCGGCGACCCCCTGAACGGCGACCCCATCGTGGACTTCGCCGCCAACCCGGTGTCTGGGCGCGGCCGCTGGCTCGCGCTGCGGGTGCGGGCGGCGAGCGGGTACCAGGCGATCCTGCGCCTGCAGGGCCGCCCCCCGTAGGAGCGACGCCGATCGCGGCGCATGGGTCCGGTTATTCCGCCCTGCCCCACGAGGAGCACCGATGAACATTCGCGCAGCCCTGGCCCGTATGCACGAGCCAAGACCCGACTTCGTCAGCGTGAGCTCGTTGCTCGCGCTCTTCCAGGACTCGACGGCGACGGCGGCCCTCACCCGCGCGCAGACCGCTGCGTGGCGCGCGCCCCGGGGCGACACCCAACACGCCGACCGCGCCCTCGCGCTGACCGGCGACGCTCCCGCGCCGTTCTTACGCTACCTGATCGGCGACTTCTACGAGCACGTCGGCGCGTTCGAGGCGAGCCTCGCCGCGATCACCCGCGCGGCGGCGGAGACCCCGTGCTGGGACCCGATGCTGGTGGCGTGGGCCTACAACGGCGTCGCTGGCGCGCTCGGCCACTTGGGGCGGTTCGACGAGGCGCGGGAGGTGCTGAGCGCGCTGTGGGCGTATGACCCGTTCTATCCCAACGCGCTCGACACCGCGGCCCGCGTGGGCGCGCCGCCGCCGGAGGCCATCACGCCCCGGGGCCGGGCGTCGTCGCTGCGGTTGGCGCTCGCCAACCAGCTCTACGGCGACAACCGCGAGCCGGGCTTTCGCGCGACCGCGATGGCGATGTCGTTCGTGTGGGAGGGGCAGCACCTCGCGGCGGCGTCGATGGCGGAGCTCGGGGCGCGGCTCCCGGGGCCGGATCCCGCGTGGCCGAGGGCGATCGCCAGCTATGCGCGCGCCGCCGCTGCGCACACCCCCGGCGTCCTCCCCGCTTTGCCGTCAGGGGGCGTCACCGCGCGCGTCAAGGCGGTGCGGGCCGCGCAGAAGGCGGGCGAACACGCGGTGCTGGAGGTAGCGGCGCACGATCCCGAGCTCGCCGTCGCGCGCGCCGCGTGGAGCGCGCTGCTCGAGGTCGGGCACCGCGCCGACGAGCTCGGCGCGTTGATCCGCGAGCTCGTCGCCGCGACGACCTCCCCCCACGGCCAGCCGATCCTGGCGATGGAGATCGGGGCGGTGCTGCAGGGCGCTCCGCTGCCGGCGATCCCGGCCGTCGATCTGGTCGCGCGCGCCGTCGCCGCGATCGCGCAGGGCGCCCACACGTCGTTGCCGAGCGCGCCGTGCCCCACCACGGTCGGCGTGCCCCCGAGCCTCGCGGCGTGGCTCCAGGTGGGCAGCCTCGACGAGGTCGCGCCGAGCCCCGTGCTCACCCTGGTGCGGCGCGCGCACGGCGCGTTGTTCGACGCGATGCCGGAGCGGTTGGCGACCTGCCCGGCGCTGCCGCTCCAGCTCCCCGAGACGGTGAACGATCGCCTCGAGCTGCTGTTGCTGGCG
>CAIUDO010000792.1 GCA_903897935.1 uncultured Pseudomonadota bacterium | reverse complement strand
TGTAGAACTCGAGCGGGCTGTTCTTCGCGGGGGTCGCGGACAGCAGGACCACCCCGGAGCCCCCGGTCCGCGCGCGGACGGCCGCGCACCGGAAGTCGAGCTGCCACGCCCGCTTGCTGCCGTCGCCCGCGTTGCCCATGAAGCGCGGCACGCCGCCTTCGCGGGGCTCGGGGAGGTACAGGTTCTTGTAGTTCTGGGCCTCGTCGATGATGAGCAGGTCGATGCCGATGTCGTCCCAGGCCACGCCGGGGTCGTACTCCCAGCCCTCGGGCAGCTCCATCTGCTCGGCGATCCAGGCGGCCACGCCCTCCTTGAGGATGGCGGCCTGGCGCTCGGTGAGCTTCTTCGTGTCGGCGGCGTTGCGCTGGCGCAGGCGCACCTCGCGGCGGATCGCCTCGGTGGCGTCGGCGTAGCTGCGGATCTCGCCCTCGTTCATGCGGGTGCGGGCGAGCGCGGTGTAGGTGAGCAGCACCACGTCGAACTCGCCAGCTTGGAAGCGGGTCCACTTGTCGGCGCGCTCGGCGGGCGTGTCGGTGTCGCTGGTGACGTAGCCCTTGCGGTCGCCGCGGGAGATGACCTTCTTCTTCGAGCCGACGACGGCCACGCGGTAGTCCGGGAGCACCCGGCGAATGTCGGCCTCCCATTTCCACACGATGCTGTTGGGGACCAGCAGCACCGGGCGGCGGCACCAGCCCTCCTGGCGGGCCTGCGCGAGCACGGCGATGCCGGTGTAGGTCTTGCCGACGCCCACGTCGAAGGCGAGCAGCCCGCCGCGGTTGGCGAGCACGCGCCGCGCCCCGGCGACCTGGTGGGGGTGCAGGCGCACGCCGTCCTTCACCCAGCGCGCGAGCGGCAGCGGCTCGGCGTCGTAGGTGGGCGCGATGTAGCCGCGGAAGTGGTGGTTGTAGGCGTGCTCGACGCGGGCGGCGCGCTCGGGATCGGCGCCGACCCAGGCGCGGAAGGACTGCTCCCACTCCTGCGCCTTCTTCAGCCGCACCTCGTCGATGTTCTCGTCCTTCTTCTTCTTGGGCGAGAACGTCGTCTTGTCGTGGTTGATCCAGCCGATGCACCAGCGGGTCTCGGCGGCGAGCTCGCTCGCGTCCTCGATGCGGTCGTAGTCGAGGCCGGGCACCTGCACGAGCCCCTCGCGGCGCTCCAGGCGGACGGCGCCGTAGTACGGGTTCAGGCTCTCCGACACCCACGCCGAGACGAGGTCGAGCGGCACCCAGCCCTGTCGCGGGCTCACGCCGCCGATGTCGTCGAGCACGACGGGCTGGATCTTCTCGATGAGCTTGCGGGCCTGCGCGGCGGCCTGGGCGTCGTCCACGCGCGCGGCGGCGCGGGCGTGCTTCGGCCAGAGGTGGCCGGTGAGGTAGTCGCGCTCGGGCACGAGCTGGTCCCAGCCCTCGCCGTCGAGGCACCAGCCGGCGGCGTGCAGGTCGGGCAGGGCGCGCTCGACGAGGCGCGCGGCCACGGTCAGCGATGCGGCGCCGCCCGCCGCTGCGAGCGCCTCGCCCAGCTGCCGCACCGTGAGCGCGCGGCGGGTCCGATAGGCCCACTCCGCGAGCGCGACGAGGTCGTCCGGCTTTCCGGCGTAGCGCGGCGTCCAGACCGGCTTGGTGGCGAGCCCCTCGATGAGCGCGCCCGACTTGGTGAACCCTTGCAGGAAGCGCTCGGCGCCGGTGTTGCCCTCGGCCACCAGCTTGCGGAGGTCCGCGGCGGCCCACGGGTTTCCATGCTTGCGCGCCCAGGCCATCAGCGCCTCGTGCAGCTCCAGCCAGAGCTGGACGTGCTCGTCGCTCGTCTGCGCCGAGAGCGCGGCGAGGTAGCGGTCCACGCGCAGGCCGAGCGCCACGGCGGCGGCGGTGTGCTCGGGCAGGCCCTCGGTGCTCGCTTCGAGCTGGCGGGCCATGCCGGTGCGGGCGCTGCGCGCGCTCGCGCCGGGGAACACGACGACGTTCTTCTGGATCTCGCAGGCGCCGCAGATCGGGCGCTCGACGAGGTCGGGCAGGCGGTCGAAGGTGCCGACCACCTGGTAGCCCCAGCGGGGCTTCGCCGTTTGGTCGTCGTCGCCGCCGTCCTTGCCGACCTCGCGGCCGAGGATGTGGCGGGGGTTCTCCTCGAAGTAGCGGCCCTCGGCGATTCCGCGGTCGGCGGCGTCCACGGCGTCGAGCTCGCCGCCGCGGGCGCGGAAGAAGAGGAGGTCGGTCACCAGCATCGCCCCGGGGAAGATGGCCTCGCGTCCGTTCGGGCGCATCGAGGGCAGCCGGTAGGCGCTGGCGAGGTGGTGGCGCCGGAGCACCTTCTCGCGGAGC
>CAIUDO010000791.1 GCA_903897935.1 uncultured Pseudomonadota bacterium | reverse complement strand
GTACGCCACCGCCGCAGGCAGCCCGGAGTTCGAAGACGTCGACGGCAGCGGCGACGACGCGACGCTCGACGACGTCACGGTCAAGCCCGGCTACACGTCCACCGAGGAGTGGACGATCACGTTCGATGGTGAGGTTTGGCGCGTCGTGGGCAGCCGGTCCGGCCAGATGCCGGGCGCCGCGGTCACGGGCTTCCCCTACGTGGCGGTCGATCGCGCGCTCGGCTTCACCATCAACGGCGCCGCGACCGAAGGGGATCGGTTCACGATCACGACCGACAACGGTCTCGTCGAGTGGGACGTGGGCGGCCGCCCGTTGCACCTCGCGATCGCGCCGGACCAGTCACGGCTCGCGGTCGTCGTACACGACACGGCGCTCGACCGGCCGCTGCTGCGGTTCGTCGAGCCGGTAAACGGCGCCGACCTCGGGGTGGTCCCCCTCCCCGACGACGCCCGCCCGGGCCGGATCACGTGGTCCCAAGACGGCGCGCGCTTGTTCGTCGCGGACGGCGGGCGGCCAGCGGCGTGGGAGATCGACGTGCGCGCCAGCGACGCCGTCATCGAGCACGCGCTCCCGTTCCGCACCCTCGACGTGGCGTCGATCGACGACCCCGAGCTCGGCACCCGGCTGCTCTACGTCGCCCACGAGTCCGGCCGCGAGGTCTGGATCTACGATCTCGTCGCCGGCCGCCTGCGCGACGTCAACGCGACCGCGCCCGGCGATCAGGGCATGGTCTTCACCTCCCCGGTCTCCGGCATCGAAGCGATGCCGATCGCGTACCCGTTCCCGGACGACGACGACGACGGTGTGCAGCGATGGGGGCGGTCGGTCGCCGTCTCCTTGTATGAAGGCCGCGTCTTGTTCATGGAGGAGCACACGGGCTGCCTCGTCACGGACGGGGTCGGGCCACGCACCTCCACGTCGAGCAGCAGCGACGGGTACGACCACGAGACCTCGTTCTCCACCGTGTCGTTTCCGCCGTACCTCGAGCAGAACTCGAACAACCTCAACCACGTCGTGGTGAACGCGTGCGCGGGCGTCGCCGCCTCCGAGCAGTGGTCGGTCACGTTCGACGCTGGGCTGCAAGGGTGGCGCGTCGAGGGCATCCTCGCGGGCGAGCAGAGCAACATCGCGTGGGAAGATCAGCGGTACACGTCGGATCTCGGCGAGGTGTCGTTCCTGATCCGCGCGGGCAGCACCCCGAGCCAGGACGGCTGGCAGATCCTGTTCGACGTCATCGACGGCGCGCTCGCCGCCACCGGCGACAACGACCTCAACGGCGACCGCGACATCGTGCTCGATATGCCGTCCGATCCGGTCGCGTTCACCTACCGGGTCGGTGAGAGCGGCGGCGGCTGGGACATCGTCGACGAGCGACCGTTCGTGCTGGTGTTGTCGCAGTCGAAGGACATCGCGGCGCGCGTCGAGCCTCCGACGGGCCTGATCGAGGTCGACTGGGAGTGAGGTTCAAGCGCCGCAGTCGCTGCGGCGGAACACCTCGTGCCCCTCGAACCACGTCGCGCACACGACGGTGTCGGCGAGCGCTGGGGTGGTGAACACGTCGCGGTCGACCACGATG
>CAIUDO010000790.1 GCA_903897935.1 uncultured Pseudomonadota bacterium | reverse complement strand
CGCCGGCCAGGCCGCGGTGATGGTCGTCGACGAGGCGGTGCTCGGGCTGACCGGGTTCCAGACGCCCGACCCGGTCGCGTCGTTGTTCCCGGAGCGCCCGCTCGGCGTGCGCACCGCGGACGGTCGGCAAGAGCTGCCGCACGCGCGCCGCGACCGCAACGAGGTGCTGTTCCCTGGAGGTGACGGCAGCGACGGGGAAGGCGCGCTCACCGGCAACGAGCTGCGGTCGTTGTTCGAGTCGACCGCGTTCTTTGACGGCGCGGTGCCGATCGCGGCGGACGGCACGGCGAAGGTGACGTTCGACGCGCCGGACAACACGACGACGTGGCGGGTCATGGCGGTCGCGGTGGACGCCGCCGGCCGCGGCGGGTCGGGCGAGGCGCGGTTCGTCGTCAAGCTGCCCTTGATGGTGCAAGCCGTGGTCCCGCGCTTCGCGTACCCCGGGGATCGTATGGAATTGGGCGCGCTGTTGTTCAACGGCACCGAGCGCCCGGGCGACGTCGACGTCGAGTTCGACTTCGACGGCGTCGTGGCGACCGGGTCGTCGCGGTCGCGGGTGACCGTCGCCGCGGACGCGACCGGGACGGCGACCGTGCCGGTCCGGTTCGAGGGCGTCGGCGAGGCGATCGTCCGGATCACCGCCAGTATGGGCGAGACGTCGGACGCGATCGAGGTCCGCCTGCCAATCCGGGAGCCGGGCGCGGCGCGGAAGCAGGTCGTCTCCGGGCCGGTGTCGGGGGAGGGCACCTTCACGGTGACGCTGCCCCCGGACGTCGTGCCCGGCTCGGGTCGATTGGAGGTCGTCGCGTCGACCACGGCGTTGACCGAGCTGAAAGACGCGGTCGGTTACTTGATGGGCTACCCGAACGGGTGCATCGAGCAGACGACGAGCACCGCGTACCCGTTGGTCGCGTTGGACGACCTGCTGCCGGAGATCGGCGTCGAGGTCGACGAGGCCCAGGTCCGGAAGTACGCCGAAGCGGGCGTCCGTCGTATCTTGTCGTTCCAGACGGAAGAAGGTGGATTGTCCTACTGGCCCGGCGGCACGGAGCCGCACGCGTTCGCGACCGCGTTCGGGTTGACGGCGTTGATCGCGGCGAAGGAGAAGGACTACGACGTGCCGGACGAGGCGCTCGCCGGGATGGGGGACTACCTTGAGGCCGCGCTGCGCAGCGGCGGCCCGATCCCGGGCGAGATGCCGCACGGATCGATCGCCGACGGGGACACGCGCGCGTTGTTCGTGATGACGCTCGGTCGGCTGGGGCGGCCGCAGCCGGCGATGGTGTCGCACCTGTGGGAGCAGCGGGCGAGCCTGACCCCGTTCGGCTTGTCGTTCCTGGGCGTCGCGGCGTCGGAGCTCGACCCGAAGCACCCGTTGATCCCGTCCATCCTGGCGGAAGTGGCGCGGGCTGCCGAGCAGACGCCGTCGGAGGCGTGGTTCGAAGGGGATCGGCAAGGCGGCTACTCGATGGACTCGCCGCTGCGCACCCACGCGGCCGCGCTGCTGGCGTACTCGGTGGCGCCGAGCGCGGGCAACCTCGACGCGCGGCTGCTCACCGGGCTGCTGGCTCGTCGAGAGTACGGGATGTGGGGCAACACCCAGGAGAACGTGTTCGGCATCATGGGCGTGGTCGCGCTGACGAAGCAGGGGGGCGGGGCGAGCGCGTCGGCGCCGCGCTTGACGGTCGACGGGGCGGCGATCGATCCCTCGGCGCTCGAGGTCGTCTCACGGCGGGTGCGTCGGTACAGCCAGAGCGGGCTCGGCGCCGGGGAGCACACCGTGTGGGCGCGGCACGAGGGCAGCCCGCTCAACCTCACGGTGCGGGCTACCTACGACGTGGCGTTGAACGCCGCGAACCGGGCGCCGATCAGCGACGGGGTCACGGTGGTGCGCGACGTGCGCACCGTCGACGGGGCGGCGGTCGACCTCGCAGACATCCCGCTCGGAAGCCTGGTCGTGGTGCGCTTGCAGGTGCAGACCGACCGCGCGCTCAACTACGTCGCGATCGACGACAAGCTGCCGGCCGGGCTGGAGCCGCTCAACACGAGCCTCGCGACGACCGAGCGGGTGTCGACCGGGCCGATCACCGACGAAGAAGCGAGGGCGCTGGCGTTGCTGTCGTACACGGAGATGCGCGACCATCGAGTGGCGTTCTACGCCGATGAGCTGCCGGCGGGCCGCTATACGTGGAGCTACGTGGCGCGCGCGACGACGGCGGGCACGTTCTTGCGCCCGGCGGCGTCGGCCGAGGCGATGTACGAGACGGACGTGCGCGGTGCCAGCGCGATCGACGAGGTCACGATCCGCGCCCGCTGAGGTCCCGGTGATAACGGTCCGTATGCACCGAGCACGGGACCACATCCGCGCCGCGTTGATCGTCGCGCACCTCGCGGCGATCACGGTCGCCGCGGTGCCGACGCCGGCGGGCTACCTCGGCGAGGAGCGG
>CAIUDO010000789.1 GCA_903897935.1 uncultured Pseudomonadota bacterium | reverse complement strand
CGCTCGGCGCGGGCGAACAGCCGCTGGCGCGCCGCGTCGAGCTGCGCCTCGGGCTGCCCGTCGGGGATGGCCGCGAGCAAACTGCGCTCGATCTCGAGCCAGGCAGCGCCGTCGACGTCGAACCCGGGCAGCACGTGCACACGCGCGGGGTCGAACCTCGTGAAGTGACCGGCCGACAGCGCGACGGCCTCCTCCGCGGCCTCCGCGACCGGGGCGCCGTCGACGAACGACGCGCTCCAGCCGGCGCAGGTGCCGCGCGGGACCACCGCCGGGCCGTCCGCGTCGACCGCGACGTGGAACGGGAACAACCGGCACGTCGCGGGC
Organism: uncultured Pseudomonadota bacterium; assembly: GCA_903897935.1. Lineage (GTDB taxonomy): Bacteria > Myxococcota_A > UBA796 > UBA796 > CAIUDO01. The sequence continues at coordinate 3,882 of CAIUDO010000789.1, read as the reverse complement.
TTGGCCTCGGGGCCCAGCAGGGCGTGGATCGCGCAGCGATCGTCGTCGCGCAGGAACACGCAGTGGCCGTCGATGTTGGTCAAGAACAGCGCTTGTTGCCCGCTGGGCGACGTCCGCACCTCGTAGAACCCGGCGGCGGCCGGGGCCCACGCGTCTCCGATAGAGGCGGCTTCGAGGCGGCGGATGACCTCCGGCTCGACCGGGCCGATGTCGAACGACCGGCAGCACGATCCGCAGCCGTGGCAGGTCCAGCGGGCGTCGGCGAGCACTCGTGGCGCGTTCATGCGGCCTCCGGGGCCGGCCACGTAGCAAGACCACGCGCCCGGCGGGAGGCGCTCGAGGGGCGACGCGACGGCCCCGTGATTACGGGGTGGGTGCGCGCTCGGGATCCGGACGGTGGGCGGCGCGGAGGCTGGGATGGAGCACGATCGCGCGCTCGCGCTGTTGCGGGAGCATCATTCGTTCCCCGGCGCGTTCACCTTCCGGTTCGTCGTGCGCAGCGAGACCGTCGATCACGTGCACACCCGGCTCGCGGAGCGGTGGGAGATCGTCTCGATCGACCGAGTGCCGTCGCGGGCCGGTCGGTTCGTCTCGCTGCGCGCCACCGTGCTCGTACAAGACGCCGAGGGCGTGCTCCTGACCTACGCCGAGATCTCGTCGATCGAGGGCGTGCTCACGTCGATGTGACGTGGATGGACGCCGCTACGACGTCGATGGCGCCGACCTCGGCGAGCAGCTCACCGGCGCTCGTCGCGGTCGCGCACAGCGCATCGACCCGCTCGGCGGGCGTGTTGCCGGAGGTGTAGCAGCGGTCGGGCGCCCCGCGGGTCTCACGCAGCCACACGTGCTGCCCGTCGACGAACGCCCGGTGCAGCACGTCACGCCCGAACCGCAGGGTGCGGGCCCGATCCGACGTGGGCAGGTGGTACAACGAGCGCAGCGCGGGGAGCGCGGCGCCGACGAGGTGCCGCTGGCGAAAGACCAGGGTTGGACCGATGTAGACGCGCTCGCCGTCGAGCCCTTCGGCGCCGGGGATCACGAACGTGTGGGTGACGACCCGCGTGCCCACCCGCCGCTTGCCGCTCGGCACCTTCATCATGTTCGGGCCGATCAAGGCGTCCGACAGCCACACCGCGGCCGCGGGCCCGTCGCGTGGGACGCGAAGCTCCGCCCACGCCGCTTCGTGGCGGTCGACGTGCTCTTTCGCGAGCTTCGAGAGCGCGTCGAGGCTCAGCAGGAGCGGCACGTCGACGTCTGCGCGCGAGCCGTCGGGGAAGCTGCGGATCACGCCGTGCACGATGGCCTTCCGGGTGGTGGGGGGCGCGGGGATGCGGTCTGCCGTCCGGTGCTCTAGCCTGCCGTGGGCATATCGCCACGACGGGGCTATCCTCCCCGGATGCAACCATCGGCAGATCTCGTTGGTGCGTGGCGTTGGGGCGCGTCGGTCGACGTCGTCCCGATCCCGGGCGGCCTGATCAACACGTCGTACCGCGTCGAGCGCGCCGGCGCCCCGATCGCCGCGTTGCAGCGCCTCAACACCTCGATCTTCCGGCCGGAGGTCCACTTCGACATCGACGCGGTGACCGGCCGCCTCGCCGAGCGCGGCGTCGAGACGCCGCGGCTGCTGCCGACCTCCGACGGGCGACTGTGGGCTGAGGCGGCCGATGGTGGCGTTTGGCGCGCCCTGACATGGCACGGAGAGCGTACGTTCGACAAGGTGGGCACGCTCGACGAAGCCCGGTCCGCGGGCGCGCTCGTTGCGCGGTTCCACGCCGCGGTCGACGGCTTCGATTGGGACTTTCGGCACGTCCGGCCCGGCGCGCACGACACCGACGCGCACATGGCAGGGCTGCGCGCCGCGGTGTCCGAGCACGTCGGGCACCGGCTCGCGGGCGCGGTCCGGCCGCTCGCGGACGAGATCCTCGGCCGCTGGGCGGACCACCCGGGGGCGTCGGCGGGGCCGGAGCGGGTCATCCACGGGGACCTCAAGATCTCGAACATCCGCTTCGTCGGCGCGCGCGCGGCCACCCTGATCGACCTCGACACGTTCCAACGCGGCACCCTGCAGGTCGAGCTCGGCGACGCGATGCGCTCCTGGTGCAACCGCGCCGCCGAAGACGCCGAAGAAGCCGCGCTCGACGAGCAGATCTTCGCCGCGGCGCTGCACGGCTACGCGGAGGGTTGGCGTTCGGCCGGCGGAGGGCCGAGCGATCACGAGTGGGACGAGATCGCGACGGGCCTCGAGCGGATCGCGCTCGAGCTCGCGTCGCGGTTCGCCCGCGACGCGCTCGAGGAGCGTTACTTCGGCTTCAATCCTAGGTTTGGTGGCCGGGGAGAGCACAACCTCGTGCGGGCGCGCGGCCAGCTCGTGCTGGCGCGCCGCGCCGCGGTTCGGCGCGCGGCGCTGCACGAGCGTGTGCTCCAGGCCCGCGGGTGATCTCCTTGTTGTTCGCGTGCGGCGCGCCCTCCGCGACGACGTGCCCGACGCGCTGGTACCTCGATCGCGACGGCGACGGGTTCGGCGACCCACAAACGGGCGTACAAGCCTGCGACGCGGGCGCCGAGTGGGTCGCGAACGGAGAGGACTGCGACGACCGCGAGCCCGCGACGAGCCCGCTCGGCGTCGACGCGTGCGACGACGGCGTCGACGGGGACTGCGACGGCTGGGATCCGTGGTGCGCGGATCGGATCGACGAAGGCGACGCAACGCTCGTATACGCCGCGAACGGCGCCTCGATGGGCGGTGTGCTGTCGACGTCGCCGGATGCGGACCGGTTCGCGGTCGGGGTGCCGGGTGCAGAGCAGATCCTGGTCGCGTCTACGCAGTTTGGAGGCCTGCGCTTCCTCGACCTCGAAGCGAGCGTCATCGACTCCGGGTCGGCCACGGTCGGTGCCCTCTCGTTCGTTGGGGACGTCGACCGCGACGGCGAGGAAGACCTGCTGGTCGGGATGCCCGAGGTCGCGGCGGTCGCCCTCGTGCGCGGCCCGTTCCCCATCGGCTCGGTGCAAGCGCTGAGCGCGCTCCCGAGGTTGATCGGTACGCCCGGGTCGGCGGCGGGCCACGCGGTGGCGGGCGGCGTCGACGTCGACGGCGACGCGTTCTCCGATCTGGTCGTCGGCGCGCCGCGCGAGGCGACGGGCGGGTTGGTGTTCATCTATACGGGGCGGACCGACGAGACGCTGTCGTTGTCGTCGGCGCCCTACCAGATCGTGGGTGATGACCCCGAAGACGAAGCAGGCGGCGCGCTGCTGTTCCCCGTCGACCTCGACGGAGACGGCCTCGAAGACCTCGGGGTGGGCGCTCCCGGCGCGGGCGACGGCCGCGGCGCGGTGGCGCTGTTCACCGCGCCGTACCGTCCCCGAATGTTGCTGAGCGACGCCGACCTCGTGCTGCGCGGCGACGTCGAGGGGGCGTCGTACGGGGCCGCGCTCGCAGGCGGTGACGTCGACGGCGACGGCGTGCTCGACGTGGTGGTCGGCGCACCGGGGGCCAGCGCGGCGTACGTGTTCGCAGATGCCCTGCGCGGCACGAGCGTGCCGACCGCCAGCATCAATGGGGGATCGCCCGCCGACGGTCTGGGCGCTGCGGTCGCGGTGCAGCCGCTCGCCGACGGCGTCGCGCACGTAGTGGTGGGGGCGCCGTTCGTCGACAACGGCGTCGACGCGGACCTGGGGGTCGCGTTGGTGTGGCGGGGGCCGCACGAAGGCGCGATCGGCGCCGACGACGCCTTCGCGGTGTGGGGCGTGTCGCCGCAGGACTGGGCGGGCGTCGCGCTCGCGGTGGCTCGGGACGTCACCGGCGACGGCAACGCCGAGCTGCTGATCGGCGCGCCGGGCTTCGAGGTCACGTTCGGGGACTCGGGCGGGATCGCGCTCGTGCAT
>CAIUDO010000788.1 GCA_903897935.1 uncultured Pseudomonadota bacterium | reverse complement strand
TACATCTCCTTGAGGCGACCGGAGACGAGGTAGAAGCCGTCTTCGTCGCGGGACAGCACGTCTCCGGTGCGGAACCAGCCGTCGTGGAACGACGCAGCGGTCGCGTCGGGCCGGTTCCAGTAACCAGCGAACACGACCGCGCCCCGCACCCACAGCTCCCCGGGGGCGCCGACGGGCACGTCCGCGCCGGCCGCGTCGACGAGCCGGACCTCGACGTCGTGGATGGGCAACCCGACCGTGCCGAGCTTCTCCCGCACGCGGTCCGGCGGGGTCGAGAACAAGTTGGGGCCGGCCTCCGTCATCCCGAACCCCTGGCGGAGCGGCACGCCGCGGTCGAGGTCCCGCTCGAGGAGGGTGGCCGACAGCGGCGCGCCGCCGCACAACGCGTCGCGGACCGAGGTGAGGTCTGTCGACCCGAAACCGAGCTGATCCGCCATCATCTGGTAGATCGTTGGCACGCCCATGAGCAGCGTGACGCGGTGCGCCGCGATCGCCGCGAGGGCCGCCGCGGGGTCGAAGCCGCGAGACAAGACCACCGCGCCGCCGCGCTGCAGCAACGGCGTCGACAAGCAGTTGAGCCCGCCGGTGTGGAACAGCGGCGTGAAGGTGAGCGTGCGGTCGGCCGGCGTGAGGTCGCACGCGAGCACGGTGTTGGCGGCGTTCGCCTTGAGCTGCCGCCACGTGAGCAGCGCGCCCTTCGGCGTGCCGCTGGTGCCCGACGTGTACATCAGCACGGCCGCGTCGTCGTCGCTGCCGGCGGTGGGCATGAACGGTGCGGCGGCCGGGGGGCGCGTGAGGTCCGTCGTGGGCCGCGTGATCCGCCCCGCGAGGTCGGGCTCGGTGAGCACCGCCGCCGGGGACGCGTCTTCGAGCTGCCAGGCGATCTCGCGGTCGCTCAAGCGCCAGTTGATCGGGAACAAGATCGCGCCGATCTCGGCGCACGCGAACAACAGGACGAACACCTCTGCGCGGTTCTGGCTCAGCACCGCGACGCGGTCTCCGGCGGCGACCCCGCCGCGGCTGAGCGCGGCCGCCCACGCCTCAGCGCTCGCTTGGACCTCAGCCCACGTCCAGGTGCGGCCATGGTCGAGGTCGATGATCGCGGGGGCGTGGGGCCGAAACCGGGCGTGCCCACGCGCCCACGTGCAGCGCGCGTAGCTCACGCGCCCGCCTTGGCCGCGCCCGCCAGGGCTGGCCGCGCCGCGCCGACGGGGCGGCGCAGCAGCACCGCCAGCGGGATCCCGACCGCAAGGCCCGCCATGGCGGCGAGGCCCGGGTTCGCGACGTACGCCGCGACCCCGAAGTGGGCGGCCAGCGCGCCGATCGCGCTCAGGAACGCGGGCGCCGGGTGCAAGCGCTCCTCCGGGCCGCCCATCATCGCGGCGAGCAGAGGGCCGACCGACGCGACCACGAGGCCGTACACGCCGAGCTGCCCGAACACCAACACCAGCTCGGGCGGCGACAACGACAGCCCGATCGTGGCGGCGCCGATCGCGACCAGCACCGCGCGGTTGACCCACACCGGCGGCGGCTTCGGGGCGCCGTCGGCCCCGGCGCTGCCGAGCAGATCGTTCGCGACGCTCGACGAAACGGCGACGAGCAGCCCGTCGAGCGTGGACATCGACGCGCTGAGGATCGCCACCGCGCACACCGCCGCGACGGGCTCCCACGGGAACGCCGACGCCAGCCACATCGCCATCACCTGGTCTTGTTTGACCCCGGCTGGCAGGTCGAAGCGCGCCCACACCCCGCCGAGCAGCACGAGGCAGAACACGGCGTACGTGCCGACGCCGAGGGTGAGCGTGCGGCGCAGCGCGCCGGGCCCCTTCACGTACAGCGCCTTCGACAGCAGGTGCGGCTGCGCGGTGAGCGCGGCGCCCATCACGAACGGCACCACGAACACTTCCACCGGGCTGCCGAACAGCACCGACCCGGGCGCCACGAAGCCGGTCGACGCGAGGTCGGCCACCGCGCGCGGCGCGTGCTCCAGCCCGGCCGCCGCGACGAGCAGCGCGACCACCAGCATGATCGCGCCTTGCAGCGTGTTCGTCCACGCGTGGGCGACCGCCCCGCCGAGCGCGGTGTAGCCGAACACGAACAGAACGATGCCGACCACCGCGACCGGGTACGGCACCCCGAGCGTGCGCTGCATCACGTAGGCGCACCCTACCGTGACGAGCACCAGGTAGGCGACCAACAGGACTTGGAGGCCGGCGAACAAGCGCTGCAGGCCCGGGCTGGCGTACCGGGCGCCGAGCCAGTGCGGCACGGTCAGCGCGGCCCCGCCGAACCGCTGGAACCGCGGCGCGAGCACGGCGAACCCGACCGCGATGCCCGCGATCGTCGGGAGCGACAGCCCGATCAGGGCCGGCAGGCCCTCCTGGTAGACGAAGCCGGGCATGATGACGAACGTGGCGCTCGACGCGAGGCACGCCCCGAGCGTGATGCCCGCGATCACGGGGTGCATCTCGCCCGACCCGACCGCGAACGAGCGGGCGCCTTCGATGGTGCGGCCGCCGCGCCACGCGATGAACGCGGTGCCGACGGCGTAGATGAGGAACAGCGCCCATGCCCAGGTCATGCGTGGCCTTCGCGGACCCAACGGTCCAGCAGGGGGTAGAAGGTCTTGGGGCCGAAGCTGCCGACGACGGCCCCGATGTGGCCGGTCGGAAGCTCGACGGTCTGTGCGGGGCCCCCGACGGCGTCCGCGAGCGGCCGCGCCGCGTCCGCCGGGGTGATGCGATCCCCTTGGCAGACGAGCACCAGCGTAGGGCAGGTGACGCGCTCCAGGCGCACCCGCTCCCCGCCGACCGGCCAGGTGCCCGCGAGCAAGCGGTCTTGCTGGTATCCGTACCGGATGAACTCGCGCGCGAACGCGCCTTGCAGGGGCACGTTCTCTTCGAGCCAGCGCTCGCGGGCGAGCACGCGGGCGAGCGCCCGGGGATCCTGGGCCGCGCGCTCGACGGCCAGGAACTTGGTGATGTTGCCGACCGGGTCAAGCATCTTGAACACCGGCGCCATCGCCTCGACCGGCAACAAGCCGGACGGGTCGAGGGCGGCGTCGACGTCGAGCACGCCCTCGGCCGAGAAGTCGTAGAACCGACCGCCCGCGTGGAATCGGATCGGCGCCGCCAGCGCGGCGAGCGACAAGAACCGCTCGGGGCGCAGCGCGGCCAGCATCACGGCCAGCGTGCCACCCATGCAGTACCCGAGCACGTGGGCCTTGGGCGCGCGCGCGTGCCGGCAGATCCGCTCGATGCTGCGGTGCAGCAGGTCGTGCAAGACGTACGCGACGTCCTCTCCGGCGTCTTCCGCCGCTGGGACGCCCCAGTCGATCAGGTAGGTGGGGTGCCCGAAGCGCGCCATCGCGGCGACGAGCGAGCGATCGGCCTCGAGGTCGAGCACCGCCGCCTTGTTGATCATCGACGGGACCACCACGAACGGTGGCCGCCGCGCCGACCCCGCGGGTGGCGCGTAGTACCGCACCGTGAGCTTGTCGTGCGTGTGCACCACCTCGTGCGGGGTGACGCCGATTGGCGGCCGCGGGGTGGTGGCGTGCACGAAGGCGCCGCGCCGGATGCGATCCCACGGGTCGACCGGTGGGACGGCGCGGAGCCACGCCTCGGTGACCGGCCACACGTCGATCACGCGCGCAACCACGCGATCAGGGTCGCGGGGAGCTTGCGCCCGACCGAAACCCCGACGTGGCCGCCGTTGATCGTGACGGTCTCGACCGGCCCGCCCCAGCACGACGCGAGCGCGTGCGCGGCCGGCGGCGGGACGATGTGGTCTTGCGCGGCCGCGACCGACAGCGCCGGCACCTTCACGTTCGCGAGGGACACCGGCCGATTGCCGACCTGCCACCCGCCCGCGACGAGCGCGTTGTCGAAGTAGCAGCGCCGCACGTACTCGCGGTACGTCTCGCCGGGGAAGTCGACGTTGTCGTCGTTCCACTGCTCGAGGGCCGCCCAGAGCTGTTGGAACGCCGGATCCTCGGCGTGCTCCCACAACGACACCCACTTGCGGGTGACGCCGGACGGGCGCAGCCACCGGAACGAGCTGCGCATCATGTCCGCGGGGTAGTTGCCGAGGTTGTCGACGATCGCGTCGAGCGGGAAGTCGCTCGGGGACGCCCAAGTGGCGAGCCGACCGGACTGATGGAAGTCGATCGGGGTGCACACGAACGCGGCCCGCCCGACCTGCTCGGGGTGCAGCGCGAGGTGCACCGCGAGGAACGTGCCGCCGACGCAGTACCCGATCGCGTCGAGACCCTGGGGGTACGCCTGGGACGCGGCGTGGCGCCGGACCCGGTCGAACACCCGGCCGAGCAGCACATCGGCGTAGTCGGACAGCGGGCGCGCCGCGTCTTCTTTGCCGGGCCGACCCCAGTCGACCAGGTACACCGGGACACCGGCTTCCAACAGGCGCTCTACGACCGAGCGGCCGGGAAGCAGGTCCCAGACCGTCCACGTGTTGATCAGCGGCATGACGATCACGACCGGCGCCGCCGTGGCCGGGACCGAGGGGTGGAACCACCGGACCGCGGACTTGCCCTGACGGTGGATCACCGTGTTGGGCGTGGCGCCCGTGCGCGCGGAGCCGATGGGGTCGCTCTTCAAGAACGACGCCACTGCCGCGTTGCGGTGCAGCACTTCGAGCATCAGCCCTCCTTCCGGCCGCGGCGCGGGCGAGCGGTCGGCTCTTCCAAGGTGGAGCCAAGCTTCTCGGCGATCGCGATGAGCCGGTCTTCGATGGCGGCGAGGCGATCTTCGGCGGCGAGGCGGGCCTCGCCAGCGTCGATCCGGGCCTGCAGCGTGGCCTTCTCGGACGCGACGAGCCGGTCTTCGAGGGCGAGCAGGCGATCTTCCAGCGACAGCAGCCGGTCTTCGAGCAACGAGGTGATGCGGGCGACGCGCGTGAGGTCCGCCCGCGTGGGCAGGTGGAACTTCTCGAGCGTGGTATCGACCGCATCCTCGTACGCGCGGCGGCCCTGGACCTGCTGCGTGACGCCGGAGCCCATCGACTTCAGGAAGGCGGGCGACTCCAACACCTGGTCCCACCAGGTGGTCATGGACTTCTCCCACGCTTCGTACATCTCGGTGGCCATCTGCGAACCATCGGACCGGGCCATGCTGCCTCCGACTCGTTGTTGCTGCGACATAACACGATGCTGCTGTGCCGCAAGAGGGCTCAGGACGCCGCGGCCTCGGGGGGCGTGAGCGCCTCGCCCCACACCTTCTGGAGGCCCTCGGCGACCTTGCGCGACGTCTCGAACGACGACTTGCTCGCCGCGATCGACGCTTCGACCTGGCGGGTCGCGAGGTCCTGCTGCGCGAGCATCCACTCCGTCCACAGCTTCTGGCTCGCCACGACGGTCTCGGTTTGGGCGCGGAGCTGCTTCGTGATCTTGTCCATCATGGGTCGGTCCTCCTGGCGGCGTTCGCGCCGCACGCAGTGACTCTAAGCGCGATGCTGCGGCGCGTCAAGAACGAATGCTGCGACGCGGCATGGTCGTTCGCGCTGCGGCGCGGTACGGTGCGACGGGAGGCCGAAGTGGTCGTCGTCAAGAAGTACGGGAACCGCCGTCTATACGACACGCAGCGCTCGGCGTACGTGAACCTGGAAGACGTCGCGGCGCTGATCCGGGCGGGCGAAGACGTGCAGGTGGTCGACGCGCGCACCGGCGAGGACCTCACCAGCGAGGTCTTGCTGCAGGTCGTCATGGAGGCCCTCCAGGGCGCCGACTTGATCCCGCTCGGCATGTTGCGGCGCATCATCCGCGTCTCGGGCGACGGCCCGATGGAGCGCACCATGCGGCAGCAGCTCGCGTCGGGGCTGGCGTTGTTGTCGGATCAGCTCGATCGCGCCGAGGGCTTCCTCAAGCTCGGCGGATTGGGGGCCGCGGCGGCTGGGCGCGTCAAGAAGGCGCCGCCACCCGTCGAGCCGGAGCCGGAGCCGGCGCCGTCGATGGCGGCCGAGCCCGAGCCCGAGCCGTACGGCGCGCGGTCCGCGCCGGCCGAGGATCCCGAGCTCGAGCGGCTGCGCGAGCGCCTCGCGGCGATCGAAGCGCGCCTCGCCGGGCACACCCGCGGTCGGTAGTCCTGTATGCTGGCCCGAGGAGGCTTGGTGACGAGCGCAGGCGACGTTCGCGCGGTGGTTTCGTCTCGCGGTCCTGCGGCGTTGCTGCTCTTGATGGTGCTCTACGCGGCGCTCGCCGTCGCGCAGATCCCGTCGGAGGGCGCGCGCACCCTGCTGATGCGTCGGTTCCACACCGACCTCCCGTTCCCCGTGTGGGCGTTGTTGCAGCCGTCGCCCGCGATGTACTCCTACGGCAACGTCGCGCGGTTCGAGCCGGCGGGCGGTGCTGCGATGCAGCAGACGATCAACCATCACCCGTACCGTGTGTTCGGCGACGGCGTCGGGTGGTGGGCTCCGGTCGCGCCGGAAGGTCGGATGGTGCTGACCTCGACGTTCCGTGGCACGACCGTGGTGACCGAGCTGGTGGTGACCCAGCGCGACGGGCGCTCGTATGTCGGTCGCTGAGGAGGGCCGGCTCGCAGGCGCGTCGCGGGTCGGGGTCGGGATGTGGGCCGTCATTGGCCTGTTCTTCGCCGCGCAGTCCCTCGGCGAGATCCGCCTGGTGTCGTTGTGGCTGCTCGTGGTGCTCTCGATGGTGTGGGGTGTTCGATGCGCTCCTTCGCGCGCGGCGGCCTGTCGGGTGCTGGTCGCGTGGACGGCCCTCGCTTGGCTGTTTCGGGTGTGGAACGTCGGCGCGACGTACGCGGACGGGGGCTTGCTCGCGGACACGGCGTCCCTCGCCCGGCTTGCGCCCGTCGATCCCTACTTTCCGTTCCCGTTGTCCGATCCGTACGCCTACGCGGCGCTGCACGTGGTCGTCCCGGCCGCGGCGCTCGTCGCCACGCTGGTCGACCGGCTGCCGATGTATGGCGCGTACGCCGCGCTCAGCGTGGTCGCCGCGCTCGCCGGCATGCTGAGCCAGTTCGGGATGGCGAACCAGCTCATGACCACGACGTTCTGGACCGGACTGTTCTTGTTCGTGCTCACGACGAGCGCGCGCGTACCGGGCCGCGCGATGGCGTGGCTGGGGCAGGTCGTGGTGTCGTTCGTGTTCGTGGGGCCGTTCATCGGCAAGGCGACCGCAGAGTACTGGTCGAACGCCGTGCCTGACAGCCTAGGTTTGCCGCGCATCCCGTTCTTGGGGCTGTCCACCGGGCAAGTGGGGCTCGTGATGGAGGGGGTGGTGGCGGCCGCGTTCGTGCTCGGGCCCGCCGCGGCGTCGTTTCTGTCCGTGGCGGTCATGGCGGGCATGCTGTTGGCGGTGTCGCCGAGCATCATGGACGCGGTCGGCCCCGTCATCGGGTTGTGCGTCGCGACCCAG
>CAIUDO010000787.1 GCA_903897935.1 uncultured Pseudomonadota bacterium | reverse complement strand
TGGCCGACGAGGCTGGGTGGCGGGTCGTCCGGGTGTACCTGCGCGGGCACGGTGCGTCGCGGGACCTGCCGGGGCCGCACGATCTTTCGGCGTGCGCCGACGATCTGCGTGCGCTCGCGCACACGATCGGTGCGCCACAGGTCGTCGTCGGCCACTCGTTCGGGGGCAAGGTGGCGCTGGTGGCCCGGCGGCACCTCGCGGCGCGCACCGTCGTCGTCGACAGCCCGCCCGGCGTCGCGGCCGGATCGGACGAGCTCACGCGGGTGCTGGCCGCGATCGCGACCGCGCCGATGCCGGCGCCGCGTCGCGACGACGTGCTCACCCACCTCCGCGACGCCGGGCTCTCGCCGCCGCTCGTCGCGTGGTTGTCGACCGGGCTGGCCCACGGGCCCGCCGGGATCGAGTGGCGGTTCGACCTCGCGATCGTGCGCGATCTGTTGCGGTCGTTCCGCGAGACGGACGCTTGGCCGTGGGTCGCCGCGGGCGACGTACACCTGGTCCGGGGAGCACGGAGCGATCGGTGGACCGAGGCCGAGCTCGTGCGCCTCGCCGCCGCTGAGGCGGCTGGGGTGGCAGTGACGGTGCTTCCGCGCGCGGGACACTGGGTGCACACGGACGACGCCGACGGGCTGTTGGGCGTCGTACGCGCGGAGATGGCGGTGAGCCGCCGATAAGCAGGCTCACGGGCGGATCAGGACCCGCCCCGACAGCGCGTCGGCGCCGAGCACGAGCTGCTCCACATCGGCGGGGCGCCAGACGAACGACACGATCAGCCGCGCGTCGCCGAGCCGAACCACGACGTCGTCTCGGGTGGCCGGGCGCTCGGGCGACCGCCACGTGGAGCCCGACGCGTGAGGATCGAGCACCGCGCGCACGAGCCGACCATCGGGTAGCAGCGCGGTCGTGGTCGCCGAGACGACGGGAAGATCCACGCCTTCGTCGAGGTGGTCGTGGAGCGGCGGCAGTGCCCAGACGTCGGGCTCGTCGGTCCCGTCGTGGCTGTGGGTCGGCTCGTCGGGGGCGTCCGCGACCGGCTCGGGCAGCGCCAACCACGCGCCGGGATCGTCGTCGAGCGCGATCGGGTCGTCTTCGCCGTCCTCGGCGGTGGGCTGCGCGGGGGGCAGCGGGGGCGGGCGCATACGAGGTCCAGGGAATACACGGCGGCCTCGTTCGGCCACCGGGCAGGGCATCATGCTTCGACGATACGCGCTGCCTTATCTGCATTGGTACGTCGCTGGCACGCTGCTGCTGCTGGTGACGAACTTCCTGGCGGTGCACATCCCGCTCCTGCTCGCGGTCGGCGTCGACGCGCTGTCGGCCGGAGATCGCGACGCGGTCGGGCCGGTCGCGCTGGAGGCGATGCTGATGGCCGTCGGCGTGCTGGTCGTCCGCACGCTGTCGCGCTTGATGTTCTTCACGCCGGGCCGTTTGGTCGAGGCGCACGTGAAGGCCGACCTGATGGCGGCGCTGGTGCGTCACCAGCCGGTGTTCGTCCGCCGGTTCCCGCCCGCGGAGGTCGTCTCTCGGGCCGCGAACGACGTCAACCAGATCCGGCTCGTCACGGGGTTCGCGGCGCTTCAGCTCGTGAATTCGCTGATCGCCGTGGTGATGGTGCTCGGCCAGATGGGGCGGGTGGCGCCCAACCTCGCGGCGTGGGTGCTCTTACCGATCAGCCTCGGCCTGGTCGCGACCGGGTTCTCGGTCCGCCGCATCTTCGTGCTCATCCGCGCGATGCAGGAGGCGCTGGCCGCCTTGTCGGACCACGTCCTGACGAGCTTCCAGGGCATCTCGACGGTGCAGTCGTTCACCGCTGAGCCAGGGTTCCTGGCTCGCTTTGACGAGCGCAACGCCGCGGTCTACGACGCGTCGATCCGCCGGGCGAACATCCGCGCGTTCATGGGCCCGCTGCTCGGCACCGCGGGCGCCGCCGGGGTCTTCCTCCTGGTCTACGTCGGCGGGCCGATGGCGATGCGGGGTGAGGTCACCGTCGGTCAGCTCGTCGCGTTCACGACGCTCGTCGCGTTCTTGGTCGAGCCGCTCCGATCGGTGAGCTTCTTGGTCGCGATCGCCAAGGAGGCGCAAGCGGCGATGCAACGCGCCGGCGAGATCCTGGATCCGCCGCCCGATCGGCCCGAGCGGCCCGGGGGGCTGCCGGCGCCGGTGCGGCCACCCGCCATCGTGGTGCGGGGGCTCGAGTTCCGCTGGCCGGGCGCCGACGCCGCGGCGTTGTCCGGTGTGGACCTCGACATCGCTCCAGGGGCAACCCTGGGCGTGGTGGGCCCGACCGGGGCCGGGAAGAGCACCCTCCTGCAGGTGCTCGCGCGCTTGTACAACCCGCCTCCCGGCGCGGTGCTGATCGACGGGAACGACATTCGAACCATCGATCTCGATGACTGGCGGCGCGCGCTCACCCTCGTACCGCAGCGGGCGCTGCTGTTCTCCGACACGCTCGCCGACAACGTGCTGCTCGGCGGCGCGGATCCGTCCCGGCTCGAAGGAGCGCTCGAAGACGCGGCGTTTCGGCAGGATCTGACCGCGCTCCCGGCGGGGACGGCGACCCGGGTCGGCGAAGACGGCGTGGTGCTCTCGGGCGGTCAGCGTCAGCGCGTCTCGTTGGCGCGTGCGTGGGCGCGCGACCCGGTGGTGTTGTTGCTCGACGACGTGCTGTCGGCGGTGGACCACGCCACCGAGAAGCAGCTCGTGCGCACGATGGCGCGGCGTAAGGCCGCCGGTCAGCCCGTCACCACCGTGATCGTCGCGCACCGGCTCACCGCGATCCAGCACGCGGACGAGATCGTGGTCATCGAGAACGGACGGGTGAGCGCGCGCGGGACCCACGACGAGCTCGTCGCCAAGCCTGGCTTCTACCGCGACACCTGGCTTCGCCAGCGCGAGGCGCCCGATGCCTGAGCCGCGCCAGGACGTGTTGTTGCGGTCGTGGGTGTTCTTGCGGCCGGACCGGTGGGGCTACGTGCTCGCGGTGCTCTGCGCGCCGGCGGCGGCGTTGTTGTCGGTGGTGCAGCCGCTGTTGCTGCGCGAGGCCATCGATGGGCCGATCGCGTCCAACGATCCGGCGGGGTTGCAGCGCGTCGCGTTGTGGTACCTGGCGGCGGTGGTCGGCAGCTTCGTGTTCCAAGCGGGCTACACCGTCATCATCTCGTACACGTCGTTGCGCACGATCACGCGCTTGCGCCGCACCGTGTACGCGCACGCGCTCGGGTTGTCGCAGCGCGTGTTCGACCGTGAGCCCGCCGGGCGCTTGATGACCCGCGTCACCTCCGACGTGGAGGCGCTCGGCGAGACGCTCACCGCCGGCGCGGTGACGATCGTCGTCGACGTGGTGCTCGTGATCGGGATCATCACCGCGATGTTCATCGCCGAGTGGCGCCTCACGCTGCTCATCTTGTTGTTCGCGCCCGTGCTCGCGGTGTTCGTCGAGGCGGTGCGGCGGGTGTTGCGCCGGTTGTTCGCGGAGGTACAAACGGCGCTCGCGGAGCTCAACGCCTTCACGGCGGAGCGCCTCGGCGGGCTCGAGGTGCTGCAGCTCTATCGAGCCGAGGCGCAGACCCTCGAGCGGTACGGGGTGCTGCTGCATCGGTACCGGGACGGCGCGGTCCGCACGAACGTATGGGATGCCCTGCTCTATGCGGTGATGGACGCGACACGGTCGGTCGTGATGGCGGTCTTGCTGTGGTACGGCGCTGCGTGGCTGCCCGAGGGCGCGTTGACCGCGGGCTTGCTGGCGGCGTTCTTGGACTACGTCGCGCGCCTGTTCAACCCGATCCAGGAGTTCTCGGCGAAGGTGGCGATCCTTCAGCGCGCGTCGAGCGCGCTGGAGAAGATCTTCTCGCTGCTCGACCTCGACGACCGGATCACGCCAGGGCAGCCGGTCGCGGCGCCGCTGGAGTCGCTACGCCTGCGGGGCGCGTCGTTCGCGTACGGCGACGGCCCCGACGTGCTGCGCTCCGTCGACCTCGACGTCCCGCCAGGGCAGGTGCTCGCGGTCGTCGGCCGCACCGGCTCGGGC
>CAIUDO010000786.1 GCA_903897935.1 uncultured Pseudomonadota bacterium | reverse complement strand
GGCTCGACGCGGGCGACGTCGACCGCGCCGTCGACGTGTTGGTGACGTCGCCGCCGAAGGGCATGGACGGCGCCGCCGCGACCGCCGCGCGGGTGGCTGCGCTGCGCGCCGAGCGCGACGCCGTGCACGCCGCGGAGACGGAGCTGCTGGTACGCAAGGCAGAAGCGGCACTTTCTCGCGGAGACGTGCTCGCGGGCGTGTCGGCGTGGGCGATCGGCGCGGTGGACCCGAACGCGCCGGAGCTGGCGTCGGTCCGTACCCAGGTGCTGGCGGCGCTGGAGGCGGCGCCACCTGACGTCGCGGCGCGTGGGTACGGGGCGCTGGCCGAGCTGCCCGGGCCGGAGGCCGCAGCGTGGGCGGAGCGGGCGAAGGTCGCGGAGCTCCGGGTGGCGTGGGCCGATCCGCCGGGCGCGCTCGCGGCGGCCGCTGGCGCGACGGTGGAGACGGCGGCGGAGGTGCTCACCGAGCTCGACCCGCTCCTGGTCGACGCCCCCGATTGGTCGGTGTTGGGTGCCGCCGGGGACGCCGCGGTGCGCAGGCTGCAGGCGACCCCGGAGGCCGTCGCGGCGGTGCCCACGCTCGCCGCGGTGGGGCCGCTCGCGCCGTCTGGGCCGACGGTGGCGGACGCGCACGAGGCCGTCGGTCGGGTGGCCGAGGCGGCACGAGCGGCCGGCGCGCCCGAAGATCTGCTCGTCGCGACGTGGGTGGACGGCGCGGTCGGGGCGTTCGACCCTTGGACCCGTGTGGTGTGGCCGGCGGAGCTGGCGTCATGGCAGGCGTTCCACGACGGCGTGCAGGTCGGGGTCGGGCTGCGGCTCACCCTCGACGCCGATGGGGCCGTCGTCGTCGAGGCGCCCGAGCTGGGTGGCCCGCTGTGGGAGAGCGGCGTGCACCAGGGCGATCGGGTGGTTCGGCTGTCGGACGACGCCTTCGAGCTGATCCCAGCGCTGGTGCCAACGGATCTGCGGTTGGAGGCCGTCCAGGGCGCGCTGGCCGGCCCGCCGGGCACGTGGGTGCGCATCGATCTACGGCGCCCCGACGGCACCGTCGGCGTGGTGGTCGCGGACCGGGCGCCCGTCGTGCGGGAGACGGTGCGGGGCTTCCGTCGCGGGCCCGACAACGCGTGGTCGCCGTGGTTGGACGAGGAGAACGGGCTCGTCTACGTGGGGATCTCGGTGTTCCGCGAGTCCAGTGAGCCGGCGTTCGACGCCCTGATCGAGCCTGTCGTCGGCAAGGCGCGCGGCGTCGTGCTGGACCTGCGAGGCAACGTCGGCGGAGACGTCGACGCAGCCGTGCAGATCGCGGATCGGTTCCTCGCCGGGGGCACGCTGGTGCGGCTCGACGGGCGGCAGGTGCCGGACCTCGGGCCGGCGGTCGACCCGGAGTCCGGTGAGACCTTGGTCCCGTGGAACGAGGCGATCCGCGGCGGCCCGCTCGAGGGGGTGCCCGTCGTGGTGCTCGTCGACGCCGACACGGCGTCGGCGGCCGAGGTGCTCGCAGGCGCGCTCGCCCAGCTCGGTGGGGCGCGCGTGGTCGGCGTGCCGACGTGGGGCAAGGGGCTGTCGCAGGTGCTGCGCGTGGATCCGGAGGGCGCGTGGGCGTTCCAAGCGACCAACCTGGTGTGGTCCCTCCCGGACGGTCGGCGGCTGGTGCGCGGGTCGGGCATCCCGGTCGACGTGCCGCTCGCGCTCACTCCGGCTGAGCGGTACCAGATCGCGCAGCAGGCCGAGGCGCGCGGCCGCCTGGTCGCGCACGCGGACGGGGTGCCGTTCGTGTGGCCGCCGGCCGTGCTCGACGGCGCGCTCCCGGTCCTGTCCGACGACCCCGCGCTGCTCGTCGCGCGGCTGCTCCTGGAGGTCACGAGCCCCTGACGCGTCGCGTCGGGCGCTGCTGTTCCGGCCGGGCGTGTTCTCCGCTATGCTGTGCCCGCCCTGGGGGACCTCGTGACGAAGGCGTGGTGGCTTGCCGGCTTGCTCGTGGCGTGCGGCGAGCCCGATGTGGCGCCTGCGACGCCGGATGAGCCGCGTGGCTTCGCCGCGGCCCGCCCGGTCGACGGGCCGGACGAGGTGGCCGCCGCCGCCGCCGCGCCAGAAGCAGAGGCGTTCATCCCGCGCGGCGGCGCGCGCATGTTCGTGCGGGGGAGGCCCGAGGTCACGTTCACGACGGTGCGGTCGGGCGGCGTCACCGAGCAGCACCGCGCCGCGATCGGCGCGGGCGTCGTCTATACGGCCGACGCGATGACGCTCGGCGAGGCGGAGGGCGTGCTCGAGGTCAGCCTCACGAGCTGGTCG
>CAIUDO010000785.1 GCA_903897935.1 uncultured Pseudomonadota bacterium | reverse complement strand
CTCCAGCACGTCCCGCTCGTCCGCCGTCAGGACCAATGGTGCAAGGGGTCGACCGGTCCGTGCCATCAGCACCTCCTGCTCCCAAGTAGATCACAGGTCGATCGCCGTGTCGCGATTTTTATTGCGAATTTATGGTCCACCACACTAGTGCGCGCCGACGGTTCCGGCAACATCCAGCTCCTGCTCCACGACGGCGACGTCGTGGAGGATCGTACGTGAACGGCCCGCCGCCGGGTCCGCGACCGGACCTGACCGGGCCGAACCCCAGCGAAGGCGCTGCGACGCTCGACGGCGGCCCGTCGCCGGAGGACCGCTACCGACGCGGCGCGTTGTTGGGTGTCGGCGGGATGGGTCGGGTCTACGCCGCGCTCGACGAGCGGCTGGGCCGGGAGGTCGCGCTCAAGGAGGTGAAGCCAGGCGCGGGCGCTGGCGCCGCCGAGCGGCTCGCCCGCGAGGTGCGCGTCACCGCGCTGCTCGAGCACCCCGGCATCGTCCCGGTCTACGACGCCGGCCCCGGGCACGGCTACTACACGATGCGCCTCGTACGCGGGCGATCGCTCGCCGACGCGCTGCGGTCCGCCCCCGGGCGGGAGGCGCGGCTGTCCCTGCTGCGCCGCGTGCTCGGCGCGTGCGAGGCGCTCGCGTACGCGCACTCCGTCGGGGTCGTGCACCGCGACGTGAAGCCCGACAACGTGATGATCGGCGAGTTCGGTCAGACGCTGGTCGTCGACTGGGGGCTCGCGCGGGTGATCCCGGGCTCACGCGTCGCGACGGCCGCCTCGCTCGGGGGGGTCTCGGACGCCGGGCTCACCCAAGCGGGCGCGGTGCTCGGCACCCCTCGGTACATGAGCCCCGAGCAAGCCGCCGGCGCGACGGCGACCCCGGCGGCCGACGTGTGGTCGCTCGGCGCGATCCTGTACGAGCTCGTCGCGGGGGCTCCGCCCTACGCCGGAGAAGACGCCTACGACGTGCTGCGCCGCGCGCGCGCCGCCGAGCCGACGCCGCTCGCGACCGTCGCGCCCGACGCGCCCGCCGAGCTGGCGGCCATCGTCAACCGTGCCCTCGCGCGCGACCCCGAAGACCGGTACCCGACGGCTGGCGCGCTCGCCGACGACCTCACGCGCTACCTCGACGGCCACCGGGTGGCGGCGCACGACTACACGGGCGCCGAGCTCGCGGGCCGGTTCGCCCGACGGTGGCGGGTGGCGCTCGGTCTTGGCGTGCTCGCGTTGTTGGCTGTCGTCGCGACCGCCGGGGTCGGCTGGTGGCGCACCTCGTCGGCGCTGGAGCGCGCGATCGACGCCGAAGCGGGCGCGAGGGCCGCGTTGGCGCGTGGTGACGCGTGGCTGTCGGACGCGCTCGTCCAGCAGGCCCTCGTCGCCGAGGGGCGCGACGCCGTCCCCGAGGCCGAGGTGTTGGCCGCGAACGCGCTCGTGCTCGGTGGATCTCCTGTCGCGCGCGGGATCCTCGCGGGGCTGGCGGTCGCCGAGCGGCCCGAGCGCGTCGGCCCGGTCGCGACCCCCGACGGCTGCGACGACGTCCTGCTCACGCCAGACGCCGCGGTCGCGCTCTGTCGCGTGGGACCGACGTTGTCGGCGTGGTCGACCGATCCGCTGGCGCGGCGGTGGGCGCTCGAGCTCGATGTGCGCGAGATCGTCCCGTTCTCGTCGGACCGCGCGGTGGCGTGGCTCGACGGCGACGCGCTCGCGCTCGTCGACCTCGACACGGGCGCGCAGATCGCGACGTTCGGGCCGTTCCTCATGGGGCACGGCGTCGGCGCGAGCGCGGACGGCGCGTACCTCACGTTCGGCGCGCCGGGCCTGTTTCAGGTGTTGGACGTCGCCGCAGGGCAGACCGTACCGGGGCCGTGGCAGGCGGGGTCCGTGGCGTCGTCGTCGTTCGCCGATCATCGGATCGTCGTCATGATGCGCGACGGGCGGCTGCTGGACGGCCCGGTCGGGGGGCCCATCCAGGCCTTCGAGACGTCGTTCTCGGGCCGCAGCGAGGCTCGCACGGTGCGGCACCTGCCGGGAGGGGGCTGGTTGGTCGGCACGGTGTCCGGTCAG
The DNA here is from genome assembly GCA_903897935.1 of uncultured Pseudomonadota bacterium. Classification (GTDB taxonomy): domain Bacteria; phylum Myxococcota_A; class UBA796; order UBA796; genus CAIUDO01. Next base: position 1,908 of record CAIUDO010000785.1, on the reverse strand, counting down.
GTGGCGCGCCTCGACGCCGGCGGCAAGACCGTGGCGCAGGTCGACGGGTTCGCCGGCGCGGTCCTTGGGGCGTCGGTGCTCCCGGACGGGCGCACGGTCGTGGTCCACGGCGGGCAGGGCGCGCCACGGATCTTCGACCTCGCGACGTCGGCGTGGCGGGGGCGGTTCCCGAGCGGGGAGGGGCAGCGGGCGACGGTCGGGCGCGATGGCACGGTCGTGATCGGGCCCGACCCGGCGTGGCGGTGGCGGGTCCCGTCGGAGGTCGCCCCGCGGGCGGTCTCGGTCGGCGACGGCGTGACGAGCCTCGACGTCTCTCCGGACGGGCGGTGGTTGGCGGCCGCGGCGGGGGCGGGTCGCGCGCTGGTGTGGGACCTGGCGGCGGCGGACCCTGCGCGGGACCTCTGGGTGAACCCCAAGGGCGCGGTCATCAAGGACGTGGTGTTCGCGGCGGACGGAACGTTGTTCACCGCGGACGCGGAGGGCGGGCTGGGTGCGGTGGGGCTGCCTCGCCCGAGGGGGGGGCGACCGCGCACCGTCGGGTCGGGCTGCTCAGAGACGGCGACCGGTCCGTGGTGTGGACCCTCGGGTATGGCGTTTCGAGCCCAGAGCTGTGGGACGTAGCGACCGGCGCGGAGGTGCGCGCCGTGCGCGTGCCGGGGCGCGAGCTGTTCGAGGGGGAGCCATCGGCGGATCGGGCCGCGGCGGCGCTGCTGGACACGGACGGGCGCGTCTACGTCATGCGTGGCGGGCCGTTGCGCATCGAGTCGGTGCTCACGCGAGACGGCGCCACCGCGGTCGACGTGGTGCCTGCGCTCGGGCTGCTCGCGGTCGGTGGGGGGCGTCGCGTAGAGGTGGTGCGGCTGAGCGACGGCGTGAGCGTGCTCGACGTCGACCCCGGGGCTCGGGTAGTCGATCTTGCGCTTTCTCCCGACGGCGGCCGGGTCGCCGCCAGCGACACCGCCGGTCGGGTGCGGGTCTGGTCCGTGCCGAGCGGCGCTCTGGTCGCCGATCTGCGCGGCCACGCCGACCGCGTCGCCGCGGTCCGGTTCTCGCCCGACAGCGGGACGTTGTTCACCGCGGACTGGTCCGGGCAGGTGCGGCGTTGGCGGCTGAGTGTGCTCGACGCGGATCCGGCCGTCCTGCGGGCCGAGGTCGAGCAGGCGTGGGGCGTGGACCTGGAGGGCGCGCTGGGCCGGGACGAGGCGGTCGGCGGATAGCGGGAGACCCCCTCGCCGGGGATCAGCGCGGCGCGGGCGCGACCGCCGGCGGGCTCGGGGGGGACGGGGGCGCGGGGGGGGCCCACCCCTTCTCCATCCGCTCCTTCGTTTGGCGGAGCCGCTCGAGCGTCTCCCACTGCTCGGCGCTCACGACCCCGCGCAGGTCGAGCACCATCTCCACCTGGTGACGGCGGAGGGCTGCTTCGGCTTGGTTGAGGGCGTCCACGGCGGCGAGCGCCTTCTTGCGGTCGGGGGCGTCGGCGTCGAGCAGGTGCCGCAGCTCGACCTCGGCGCGCTCGACCGCCGACTTCAGGTCGATGCGCTCGAGCTCGTGCTCGTAGAGGATCTCGGAGACCTTGGACTGCTGCGCGTCGTCGAGGCCGAGCTTCTCCGCGACGAGGTCGAAGTTGGGGCTGGGGTCCGCGAAGGCGGGGGTGGTCAACACAGACAGGATCGGGATCAGCAACCACATCACGGGCTCCGTGGGATTGGGGGGGTGGCGTCGAACAACAGGTCGAGCGGAGCGGCCCAGTCGCCAGGCGCGGGCGGGGCCTCCGTCAGCGCGTCGGTGGGCAGCTCGAGCGGTCGCGCCGCGAGGTCCGCGTAGGCGGTGTCGAGCGCGCGCACCGGGTCGGGGAGGGGCTCGGGTCGGGGCGCCCCGACGAACATCGTGGCCACCGCGGCGGCGGCG
>CAIUDO010000784.1 GCA_903897935.1 uncultured Pseudomonadota bacterium | reverse complement strand
GCCCGGTCAACTACGTTGACCGGGCCTCGTCGCCCTCGCACGGGCCTCGCTCAGCGGGCTCGGTCCGCAATGCCCTTCAGGCTGCTAGGGGTGTGCTCATGGTGGCCCCCGGTGGCGATGTTGTCATCAAGATGCACCGAGGACGGGCCGTCGCCTCAGACTTGTTCATGCGGGCCGTCTCTGAGCAGACCACACCCGAACTCTAAGGTCCGGTAGCCGACTGTAGTAGGTACTGCCAACGCGAAGAGCCGTTCGTTTACGTTGGTGGTAGGCGGGGAAAGTGCGAGATGCTCGTCACCGACCTCTTTGTTCTTGCCCGCGCGCGGCGGCGGCGCGCCCACCGACGTCGACGCCACTTCCTCGACCTCGACCACCCCGAGCGCGTGCTCGGCACCGAGGTCGACTCGGTCCGCCTCGGGTGGGTGCTCGCCAACCGCGGCGTGCTCATCGCGGTCGGCGTCGTCGGCGTGCTCGCGCAGGCCCGCCCAGAGTTGCCGGGGCGGACCGTGCAGGATGTAGCACAATACAATAGCAGCGAGCAGGGCCAACCTCGGGTGCGAAACCCTCCGGTCATTCACCGGACGTTCGTGACGTGTCACTGGCGCGCCTTCACGTCGGAGTGGACGCCGCGCCCCCATCGCGTGAAGGGCGCGGGCGTTCTGGGCGGCGTCGGATCGGGTCCGTCGCCAGCACCAGCCTCGGAGGCCATGTGTCTGCACCCGTCTTTCGTGAGCTCGGCGGCATCTTTCAGCTCCACATCGCCACCGCCGAGGACCTCGAGCGCATCGAGACGCTCGACAAGGCGCGGTGGGCCGCCACCAGCGCGCCCGTCGACGCGTTCTTGTGCGACAAGGCCTTCCTCGACTACTTGGACGCCGACAAGAACGGGCGAATCCGCCTGATCGAGGTGCGCGAGGCTCGCCGCTGGCTGTGGGCGCGGCTGCGCAGCCGCGCCGCGGTGGAGCGGAAGAGCGACGCGCTCGATTTGGCCGACCTCGACCCGTCGTGCGCCGACACCGCCCCGCTCACCGCGCTCGCCAAGCACCTGCTCAAGCTGCTGGGGTCCGACAAAGCGACGCGCATCGACCTCGGGCAGGTGCGGCACTTCCGCGCCGAGTACGTCAAGCGCTTCCCCAACGGGGACGGGATCGTCACGCCCGAGCAGATCGAAGACGCCGCGGTCAAAGCGGCCGCGGAGGCCGTCATCGGGACGGTGGGCGGCGCGCCGGACCTCTCGGGCGCGGTGGGCGTGCGCAGCGCCGACGTCGACGCGTACGTCGAGCGGGTTCGGGCGTTCGTCGCCTGGAAAGCGAGCGTCACCGGCAGCGACGCCGCGACGATCCTGCCGCTCGGCGACGACACGGCGGGCGCGGCGGCGCTGGTGGCCGAGCTCGCCCCCAAGCTCGACCAATTCTTCGCGCAGTGCGCGCTGCTGGCCCTCGAAGCGGGCGCCGCCGACCGCCTCGCCGCCACCCCGGAGCAGCTCGCCGCGATCGACGTGTCCGATCCCGCCGCGATCGAGGCGTGGCTCACCCGCGCGCCGGTCGCTCGCCCGGTCGCGTCGGCGGTGCTCGACCTCGACGGCCCGCTGAACACCCACTACGCCGCGAGCCTGCGTCGCCTGGGTGCCGAGGTCGCGCCGAAGCTGCTCGGTCGTGACGGGCCGACGACCAAGCTCGATCCGGCGTCGTGGAAGGCCTTGCAGGCGAAGGTCGCGCCGTTCCAGGCGTGGTCGGCGGGCCGCCCGGCCGGCATCGCCGCCGACGCCGACGGCGCCGCCTTGCTCGCGGTCGTCGACGGCCCCGCCCCCGACGCCCTGCGCGCGCTCGCGGCCAAGGACCAGGGGGTCGCCGACGACCTCGTGCAGTTCACGAACCTCGAGAAGCTGATCCTGTACCAGCGCTGGCTGCTCGAGTTCGCCAACAACTTCGTGAGCTTCCCGCGCCTGTTCTCCGACGACGACCTCGCGCTGTTCCAGAAGGGCACCCTGATCATGGACGGGCGCAAGATGCAGCTCGTGCTCGGGGTCAACGACCGCGGGGCGCACAAGAAGATCGCCGAGACGAGCTTGTTCTTCCTCGCGTACCTCGACCTGGTGCGGAAGGACGGGGCGGCCGAGGTCAAGGACAGCGTCGTCGCGGCGGTGACGAACGGCGTGCGCGGCGGCATCGCGGTCGGCAAGCGGGGCGTCTTCTACGATCGCGACGACGTCGAGTGGGACGCGATCGTCACCGACGTGTCCGTGCAGCCGATCTCGTTGTGGGAGGCGATGATCGCGCCGTTCTTGCGGGTCCGCGACATGATCGCGGATCGCTTCACGAAGCTGATCGAGAGCCAGGCCGCGTCGGCCGAGGGCAACCTGGGGGCGGCGGCGGACGGCGCCGCTGCCACGGCGACGCCGCCTCCGCCGGCGCCTGCCCCAGCGCCCGCCGAGACCGGTGGTGGCATGCAGACGATGCTGATCGGCGGCTCGATCGCGTTCGCCGCGTTGGCGTCGGCGGGGGCGTTCGTGGTGAACGTCGTCGCGGGCATCGACCCGCTCGACGCGCTGCTGGCGATCGTCGGCATCATCGTCGTCGTGATGGCGATCTTCGGCGTGCTCGGGTGGCTCAAGCTGCGGCGTCGGGACCTGTCGACGATGCTCGAAGCGGGCGGGTGGGCGCTCAACGGCCGGATGCGCATCACGCAGTACATGGCGGAGGTGCTCACCCAGCGGCCGGGCCTGCCCGACGGCGCCGTGCGTCGCCGCGACGCCAAGCGCTCGCGCGCGGGCTGGCTGGTCGTGGTGGTGCTCGTCCTTGTCGGCGCCGCGGCGGCCGTCTGGTGGTACGACAGCTCGTTGTTCACCGCCCTGCTGCCCGCTCCGGCGGCGGAGGCGCCCGCTGCGCCGGTGCCCGAGGTCGCGCCGGCCGGCTGACGCCGCGCTATACGGCGCGCATGTCCATCGTCTCAGCGTTGAAGGGCCGCGGTCCGAGCGGCTTTGGGTACGGCTCCACCACGGACGAGGTCACGGCGGGCTTGGACCTGACGGGGCGTCGCGTGCTGGTGACGGGGTGCAACTCGGGCCTGGGCCTGGAGACGATGCGGGCGCTGTGCAGCCGCGGCGCCACCGTGCTCGGGGCGGCGCGCGACTTGAAGAAGGCGCAGGCGGCGTGCGCGTCGGTCGCCGGCGCGACGGTGCCGGTGGTGTGCGAGCTGTCCGAGCCGGCGTCGGTCCGTGCGTGCGTGGCCGAGGTGCTCGGCCAGGGCGCGCCACTGCACGCGATCATCGCGAACGCCGGCATCATGGCGTTGCCGAAGCTCGAGCTCGTCCACGGCTTCGAGCGGCAGTTCTTCACGAACCACATCGGGCACTTCATCCTCGTCACCGGGCTGCTCCCGGCGCTCGCGGCCGACGCGCGCGTGGTGATGTTGAGCAGCGCCGCCCACACGAGCGCGCCGAAGGCGGGCATCGAGTTCGACAACCTCGACGGCGCCAAGGGCTACAGCTCGATCACGTCGTACGGGCAGTCGAAGCTCGCGAACCTGCTGTTCGCCCGCGAGCTCGCGCGCCGGTTCCAAGGCACCGGCAAGACGGCGAACGCGCTGCACCCGGGCGTCATCGACACCAACCTCGGGCGCCACCTCAACCCGGTGTTCCGCGGCGTGCTCGCGTTGGCGGCGCCGCTCGCGCTCAAGTCGATCCCACAAGGCGCGGCCACGCAGGTGTGGGCGGCGGTGCACCCCGACGCCGGGCCGCACAACGGCGCGTACTTCGCGGACTGCAACGTCGCGAAGTCGTCGCGGCTCGGCGAAGACGCGGCGCTGGCCGCGCGCTTGTGGGCCCGCAGCGAAGCGATCGTCGCCGCCTGCTGACGGGCGTCACACACGGCCGCCCTGATGGCTCCTCGGTGCAGCGCGCCTCGCGCGAGGAGGTCAGATGATCACGACGGTCACCACGTCGAGCTTCAAGTCGGAGATCCTGGACGCGTCCCTGCCGGTGGTGGTGGACTTGTGGGCCCCTTGGTGTGGCCCGTGCCGCGCCGCGGCGCCGGTGCTCGAGGCGCTCGCCACGACCTACGACGGCAAGGTGAAGGTCACGAAGGTCAACGTCGACGACGAGCCGGCGCTGGCGTCGGCGTTCCGGGTGCAGGGCATCCCGACCTTCGCCGTCGTGCATCGGGGCAAGGTGGTCGGCTCCGTCGCTGGGTTTGGCGGCAAGGCTCGGCTCCAGCAGCTGTTCGACACCGCGGTCGAGGCGGCGCGATGAAGCTGGCGTTGTCCATCGTGATCGGGGCGTCGGCGGGGTGGTTGTACTACCGCTTCGTCGGCTGCGCGTCGGGCGCCTGCATGATCACCGCGAACCCGTACACCGCGGTGGCGTACGGCGCGTTCGTCGGGTTCGTCGTCGGATCGTGAGGCGGCAGCCGCCCTCATCGTCGACCGCGCGACGCACCTACCGCCCGCGCCAGCCGGGCGTCAGCGACCGCAAGCTACCGTCCGTCGTCTTCTTTCTCCGGTCGCCACCGCCGGCGTCGCCGAACAGCTCCGCGGGCGCGCGCATCGCGAGCAGGGTCTCCCTACCGGCGCGCGGCGTGGGCGGGAAGGCCTCGCGGTGGACCGTGTGTCATCGAAGGATGGACGCGGCCAGGCGCCGGTGCGGTCGATGCCTCACGGTCGCAGCAGCGCGCAGATGGCGGCGCCGATCTCGACGGCGTGGGTCTTCTGCGGGTTGTGACCGCCGTCCGGGAAGCGCAGCCGGGGGCCGTCGGGCACGAGCGCGGCGAGCTCTTGGAAGATGGCGCCCTCGATGAGCTTGTCGTCGTCGGTCCACGCGACGAGGGTGGGGACGACGACCTGCGTGAGCCGAGCGGCGTGCTCGGGGAACCGGACCCGGGCGGCCGCGCGGATCGTGGTGATCAGCTCGTCGTCGGTGATGGAGCTCGGGAACCCGAACCGAAGGTAGAGCGTCCGTATTCGGGTGACGAGCACCCCACGGGCCGGGGTGCCGAGCGCGAGGTCGAGCAGCGACCACTGCCAGCCGGACAAAGACCGGTAGCCGCGGTGGGGCCGGGTCCCGACCGCGGAGACGAGCACCAGCGCACGCACCCGCGGGTCGGCGACGGCGACCGCGGTGGCGACCGCGCCGCCGAGGCTGTGCCCGAGCACCGCGTACCCGTCGAGCTTCAGCGCGTCCGCGACGAGGGGCACGACGGCGGCCAACGCCGCGGGGTCAGGCTGCGGGACCGGCGTCGAACCGGCCACCCCAGGCAGCGCGACGCGAATGGTCCGCAGACCTGGCATCGCGGGGGCGAGCCAGCGGAAGTCGCGGGGGGAGCCGGGCATCCCGTGCAGGCAGACGAGCGCGGGGCCGGCGCCTTCGTCGGTCAGCCGGACGACCCCGCCTGGCACGGCGACGGTCTGCAGCGGGGGGTCGGAGGGGTGCTCGGGCGTCATCGGTGCTCTCGTCCGCGCGCTTAATCACACCGGCGGAGCAATCAGCGATCCGCAATCAGCGATCAGCCTTCAGCTCCGGCGGGAGGCGGTGCGGACCAACAGCACAATTGCGATGATCAGCGGCTGGCGGCTGATCGCTGCTCGCTGCTTGATCAGCCCCCGCCGCCGACCGCGACGTCGCCCCACCGGAACACCGCCGCCCCCGCCGTGGACTCGCTGCCGATCGAGTGCACCAGCACCCGGTCGCCGGGCCGGAGCCGCCCCGCCGACACCGCCGCGTGCAGGTTCAGCGGCAACAACGCGGGGCCGGCGTTGGCGTACCGGTGGTGGGTGTCGAAGACACGCTCGCGGTCGATCCGCAGCGCGCCCGCGACGAAGTCGGCGTACCAGGCCACCGGCGTGTTCACGACAAGCGCGGCGACGTCGTCGAGGTTCACCCCCGCGGCGTCCAGCGCCGCCTCGACGGTCGAGCGCAGCCAACGCTCGGCGTGATCCCGGATCTTGCGGCCGCCCTGGCGGTCGATGTTCGTCATCTGTGCGCCTTCGGCGTGCGGCCGGTATTGGAACACGCCGCACGTCTCCTGGGTGGGCACGGTGTGCAGGCCGAGCAGCTCGGCGCCGGTCGCGCCCGGGCCTCGCGCCTCGACGATCATCGCCCCCGATCCGTCGCCGAGGAACCAGGAGAAGCTGTCCGCCGGGTCGGTGTCGCGGGTGTAGGTGCTGGTGCACACGATGAGCACCCGCCGGGCGATCCCGCCGGCGACGAGCCCGCGCGCGAGCTGCAGGCCCACGATCGGCGCGTTGCAAGCGCTCTCGTAGAAGACCGCCGGGCAGACGAGGCCGACCCGCTGCGCGAGCTGCGCGGCCTCCCCGACCACGAAGGTGTCCGGGCGCAGCGCCGCGACGAGCGCGTAGTCGACGTCGGTGGGCGCGAGCCCGGCGGCCGCCAGCGCGGCCCGGCACGCGCCCGCCGCGAGGCTCAGCGAGCCCTCCCCGGGCCCGATCACGCGTCGTTCGACGGCGCCACGGAACGGGTCGCCCAGGTGCGGGACCATCGCACGGTCCCACGCGTTGAGCGACGCGCCGTCGTCTACCGACCACAACCGCGCGAGCGAGGCATGGTGTTGCCGAGCCACGGCGTCGGGGTGGTGCTGCTGGTACCACTGATTGGTGCGGGTCGCCGCGGGGAGGTGCACGCCGACGGCGCGTAACGAGAGGGAAGGGGTCATGGTTCAGGCTCCAGTCATTGAGGCGAGGCGGTGGATGCGCTCGAGGAACGGGGGTGGACACTGACGGTCGACGACGACGTCGATCACGGCGGCGCGTCGGCACGCGACGGCGGCGTCGAGCGCGCCGGTGAGCTCGGCTTCGTGCGCGACCCGGGTCGACCACGCCCCCTGGGCGGCCCCCCACGCCGCGAAGTCCACCGACGGCCAGCCGCACGCCGGGTGCGCCCGTCCGAGGGCCGCCATCCCGTGGCTGACCATGCCGAGCCCGCTGTCGTTGAGCACGACGAAGATCACGGCGGCGCCGCGCTCAACGGCGGTCGACAGCTCGTTCTGCATCAGCATGGCGCCGTCGCCGACGAGGGCGACCACGGGCCGACCCGTCGCGATCGCCCGGCCGACCGACCCGGTGGTGGCGCACGCCATCGAGCCGAACGAGCCTGGGACCCGGAGCTGCCCGGGCGCTCGCGGCCGCAGGTACCGGGTGCTCCACGAGATGGCGTTGCCGGCGTCGACGTGCACCGGCAGGCCCCGGTCCAGGGCCGCGCGCTGCAGCGCGTCGAGCAAGACCGGCGGCCGGACCGGGCCTTGGAGGTCGCTCGGGACCACGGGCCGCGCCCGCGGGATCGGCCGCAGCGCGCTCGGCGCGACCACCGGCAGCAGCGCCCGGCACCACGCGCCGACGTCGCCGACGAGGCCGACGGTGCGCGCGGCCGGGAACGAGGCGCCGGGGACGGTCGGATCGACGTCGACGTGCACGAGGCCGCCCGGCGGGACGAGCGCGTCGACGTGGCCGGTCGCCATCTCGCCGAGCCGACTGCCGAGCACGAGCAGGCGCTCGACGCCCATCTCCCGCAGACGATCCGGCAGGTCGGCGTCGCCGCCCATGCCGGTGACGCCCACCCACAGCGGGTGGTCCGCGCCCAGCACCCCGCGGCCGCGCGGCGTCGTCACCACGGGCAGGCCGGCGGCTTCGGCGAGGGCGCGCACCGACCGGGCGGCGCCGCGGCCTCCGTGCCCGACCCACAGCGCGAAGCGCCGCCCGAGGTAGCTCGCGACGGCCCGCGCGTGCTCCGCGTCGACGATCTCCGGGGTGGCGGCCGCGGGGGGCGCGTCGACGTGCGGGCACGGCCATCCCTGGACGTCGAGCGGCACGGCGAGGTGCACGACGGCGCCTTGCGGCCGCGCCCACAGCTCAGCAAGCCGCCGGGCTACGGACTCGAGCGCGCCGGGGTCCTCGAGCACCCAGGCGTCGTCGAACAAGCCGGGCTCGTGCAGCGCTCCGGTCCCGAGCCCGCGGCGACTGGTGTCCTGGATGGGGTGGCGGCCGCGCATCGCCGCCGGGGTCATGCCCGACAGCAACAAGACGGAGGCGCCGTCGTCGCGGGCGGACAACACGCCCGTCAGCGCGTTCGTCAGCCCGGGTCCGGTCGTCACGTACGCGACGGTCGGCCGCCCGGTCGCCAACGACGCCTCTGCGGCCATGAACACGGCGCCGCTCTCGTGACGGGCGGTCGTCGCGCGGATCGCGCCGCCCGCGAGGCTCGCGAGCAGGGGGACGAGCGCGCCGCCGGGCACGCCGAACGCCTCGCGCACGCCGAGCGCGTGCAGCGCGCCCACGAGCGCCTCGGCGACGGACCGCGGGGCGGCGGCGAGCAGGTGGTTGGGGTGGGGTAGGGTCATTCGGTTCGCTCCAGGCTCAACCCCGGAGTGAACTTCGCGCCCATTTGGTTCGTGGGATCGTGCGCCGATCGTGTCGCGCCGATCGTCGGCGCGCCTCAATCTGCGTCAGCGGCGGTCTTTCGCCCGAACGACGCACTCGCCCGCCGGGTCGCAGCGGACCACCCACCCGTCGCCGCCCTCGACCACCAGATCGCCCCCGTGCACCGGGCCCGCCGACGTCTCGACCATGATCCGGTACGCGCCCTCGGCGAGCGCGCCGGGGCCGAAGGTTCCGGCGTCCGATACGAACGAGACCCCCTTCGCGACGCCTTCGAGCTGGACCATCGCGGTCGCCTCGTCGCCCTCCCACGGGCGCAGCAACAACAACACGACGATCGCCCCGACCGCCACCAGGATCATCCCGTACACGAAGCCGAGCATGCCGCTGGCGACGCCGGTCGGCGCGACGCTGCGCTGCACGCCGCTGGCGGTGCCGCTGCTCGTCGCGGGGACGGGCGTAGGCGCGCGCGCCCCCGACGACAACGACCCCAACGAGCCGCCCGTACGCCCGCCGTCCGTGGTGACCGTGGCGGTGTCCCCGTCGCCCGGGATCAGGGGCCGCAGGACGTTCTTCGCCGCCTGCTCGGCCCGGCGGACGAGCGCGCGGTCGAACGCGACGTCGAGCGGGGGCAGCCCCGCCGCGACGTCGTCGGCCTCGGTGCGCGGCACCGCGTCGAGCAGCTCGAGCAGCTCCGCGCACGACGACAGGCGCTTGCGCAGGTCGGCCTTGAGGGAGCTTCGGATCGCCACCAACACCGGCTCCGGCAGGTCGGGCGCCCACCCGGCCGGGTCGAGCCATCCTTCGGACGTGCTGAGCTGGTAGATCTCGAACACCCCGACGCCGGGCAGCGCGCGGCGGCCGGTGGTGAGCTCGTACAGGATCGCGCCCAACGAGAAGACGTCGGACCCGGTCTCGGCGCGCGCGGCGTCGCGGATCTGCTCGGGCGCCATGTACGCGGGCGTGCCCATCGTGGAGCCGGTGCGGGTGTCGCCGCCGCCGTCGAGCGCCTTGACCAGCCCAAAGTCGGCGACGCGCGGCACGATCTTGCCGTCGACGCGCTCGAGCAGCACGTTCGACGGCTTGAGGTCGCGGTGGATGACGTTCATCCGGTGGGCCGCCGCGACGCCCGCGACGATCCCGCGCATCAGTCCGAGCGCCTGGCCGAGGCCGATCGGCCCCTCGGCGAGCAGGTCGGCCAGGGTGGGCCCGTTGACGTACTCCATGACCAACGCGGGCGACGCGTCGTGCATGACCACGTCGGTCACGCCGACGACGTTCGGGTGCTTGAGCGCGGCTTGCACGCGCCCTTCCCGCAGCAGGCGCTCGCGGACGGAGCGGTGCGAGCCGGACAGCACCTTGATCGCGTGCACGGACCCGAGCACCTGATGGCGCGCGCGGTACACGACGGCCATGCCGCCGCGGCCGAGGAGCGCCTCGACCTCGTACTGCCCCACGACTGCGCCAGCGCCCAGCTCCACCGTCGTCCCGAGGTCGGCGTCCGCGGCCTCGCGCGCCGAACGCCACTGGTCTAGCCGGTGCCCTGGTTCGCGGGTACGCCGGCGGAGGGCTTTTGACCAGAACGCCGGATCCGAGGCGCGCTACAGGGACATACAGCGCGGGCCGGTCGGGCGGCGCGCTCGGTCATACGCCGGTGAGCGCGATCGCTGCCGAGAACGCCACCAGCGCCACCGGCACGCAGGCGAACGCCGCCGCCACGGTGATCGGCCACCGCGGCCCGCCGCGCACCGTCTGGACGATGTAGGGCGGCCACCACCACGCCACCTGGGCCGCCGCCGCCGCCGCGCTCACCCCGACGCCGAGCGCCGCCAGCTCGGCCTGCCCGTCGAGCAGCAGCGCCACGCTCGCTGCCGCACCGGCGGCCGCCCCCCACCCTGCCCCGACGAGCGGCCCGGCCGCGGCGACCAACCAGAACGGTGCGCCGCGCCGCCGCGCCGCTTCGAGCAAGAAGGGGGCGGCCGCGCCGAGCAGCCCGCCCGTCAGCCCCGCCGTCATCGGCGCCGCGAGCAAGAACGCGGGCGGCACGAACGTGGCGAGCAGCCCGCACACGATCGCCGCCGAGCCGGCGCCCAACACGGCCATCTCTGCGGCCCATCGGCCAGGGTCACCGGTCACGCGTGGTCGGCCGATCGTCACGTGCATCGCTCCCCCTCGAGTTCGTGCGTGATAGATAGCCGGTGTCGTGCGGCGTCGATCCTGGCGAGCGGCCGAGCGGTCGGCAGGCGCCGCGAGCGGTCGGGCGCGGCGCGCGAGCGGCAGCGTACACCCAGTCGTAGGTCGGTCGGTGATCCCATCGTCGCCGGCGGCTCGGCTTCCTCCGAACAACCGAGCGGGCGCCTCGGCGTCGTACGTGCCGTGCTCCGTCCGAGCGGTGCTGACGGTTGCGCACCTCGTTGGCGCACAGTACAATGCGGCGCAGGCCGTTGAATCGGCGTGGAGGTGCAGCGTGGTGACGATGCGTTCGGGTGGGTCGCTCCGGGCAATTGTTGGGGGGGGGGGGCTCTGTTTTCGGCCGTCTGGGCGGCCAGCGGGGTCGCGATGGCCGCGCCGCCGGCGGGGCTGCTGATGTGTGACCCGGCCGCGTCGTCGCACGAACGGCCGGAGCGGGTGTTCACCACACCCGTAGTGATGCCGAAGATCAGTGACGGGCGGGACCGAGTCGTCTACTGGGTGGAGCACGACACGCTGGACCGGGAGGAGAACCACTACCTCGTCCGCTATTACGACGACGGGAGCAAGCGCGCGTGTGAGCTGCGCGACGAGCTGGACCTCGGGGTGCCGACGGTGTCGGACCGGGTTCCCGCTGAAGATCGCGAGGGGGTCACCGGCAGCCCAGTGGTGTTCGGCAGCCCGCGGTCGGTGCTCACGTTGGGCTACGAGGGCCCGCTCACCACCTGGAGCGTCGGGCCGAGCGGGTGGCCGACCGCCGGCAGTGGCGGCGTGGTGGACCTGTCGCCGTGGCCGGACGCGTTCACCCGCAACAACCGCGGCGGGGACACGTCGGTGCTCGTCGACCCACCCACGCAGACCATCATCTGGGGCAACAAGTGTACGTCCGAGCGTGTCAGCAACGGCGATCCCTGTAACGTCGGCGAGTGGGGGCGCGTCAACATCACCGATCTGCTGGCGCCGGTGCCTCCATCGGGGCCCAACTCGGTCGCTCTCGAGTCCTGGGTCTCGATGGCGCCGGTCGCGCTGTCGCACGATGCCGGCGGCTCGAGCTCGGATCTGTTGTTCGCGATCGGCAGCGAGATCAGCGTCACGGCCTACGATGATGGGACCGGGTTGCGCCACCGAGAGCCGACGTGCGACGGCGAGATTGTGCCGCTCAACCACGACTACGACTGCGCGTTGGCCACCTTCTTCTGGGATGGATCCGAGCTCGCCATGGCGGACCATTGGGACGCCGAGGTTGAGTTCGGAAACGACCCGGCGGTGTGGAACAGCTCGTGCTGCATCATTCCACCGCCCGAGCCGCCGCCCGGCCTGCCTGCCGCCGCGCCAACGCTCGCGAACGGGTGGGTCGGTGAGCCGGTCCCGATCCTCGACGGGACGGTGGTGTACGCGGCGAAGGCACACGGCGAGATCTACCGGTTCAACGTGGACCCGGTCAACGGCACGCTCACCCTCCACAACAAGGTGCGCTTCGCCCCCGCGGGCGATGATGACTCGAACCCGATGCTGGCGCCACGCTACCGGATCCCGCCGGAGCAGTCGCCCGTAATCGGGCGGTATCCCATGGATCCCAGCAACTTTGAGCTGCTGCTGATGGTGAACGACTCCGTGCAAAACCAGTCGAAGTACCTGATCATGGACGTCGACGACTGGACGGTCGGCAGCTCGATGGCAGACCCCGTAGCGTGGCTGGAGCTGCAGACCGAGCACCGAATCGCGGGTTGGGCACCAGGCGCCGCGGTGCGCAGCATCAACGAGCAGGGCCCCGTCTACGACGCGCTCACGTTCGTCATCGCGGTAGGAGCCGACGTCGACACGTCCTTGCCCGCGGTCTCCACCGACTGCCCGGCGTCGGTTACGGAGGGCGTGCCCCCGCGCTTGTACTTCGTGACTCGGGCAGGCAGTTGGGATCCTGCTTGGTCCGTCGTTCACGTGGACTTGGTGGAAGACGACACGTCGACCGGCCGCAGGTGCTTCGAGCTGAACACGGTCCCCGTGCTGGACGCGGCCGGCAACCCCGTCGTCGACCCGCTGACGGGGCTGGAGCAGTTCGACGTCGTGTACGATCCCATCGACGTCACCGCCGGCGTCGTGGTCCAGGGCTCGATGGTGTACGTCGCAACGTCGGACGGCCGCTTCTGGGAATACGACACGAGTGACCCCAGCGCGGTCATCCACCTGGCCGGCTACTCGGGCCCGTGGCCACGGTTTCGCCGCAACAACAACGGGCTGGCCCAGCCATGAGGCCGCTCGTGCTGCTGCTCGTGTTGGGCGTGGTCGGGTGCCGCGGCAAGCGCCCGGACCTCGATGGCGACGGCGTGATCGACGCGGCGTACGGCGGGAGCGACTGCGACGACACCGACGCTAGCGTGCTCCCCGGGGCTCCCGACGCGCCGTGCGACGGGGTCGACCAGGACTGTGACGGCCTCGACGCCGACGACGCGGACGGGGACGGCGCGGGGTGCGCCACCGACTGCGACGACAGCGACGCAGACCGGTTCCCTGGCGCCGAGGACGTCGCGTACGACGGCGTAGACCAAGACTGCGACGGATACGACACGGTCGACGTCGACGGAGACGGCCACGCGTGGGACGGCGTAGGCGGCACGGACTGCGACGACGAGGACCCGTCGATCCACCCGGACATCGCCGAGGTGCCGTACGACAGCATCGACCAGGACTGCGATGGCGTCGACCTCATTGACGTCGACGTCGACGGGTGGATCGCGTCAGAGGTCGGGGGTTGGGACTGCGACGACACGAACGCGGACATTCACCCGGGGGTGTACGATCCACCCGGCGACGGTGTCGACTGGGACTGTGACGGTCACGACCCGGACCCTCCAGTGGTCGGGGTGTGCGGTGAGACCAGCGCCCCAACGGGGGTGCTGGGGGAAGGCGCGATGGGGGCCAGGTTCCAGACCGAATACGTCTCCGGAGAGTGGGCGGCGGCGTGGGTCGGTCGGGACGCGGTGGGGGGCTTCGACGCAAACGGCGACGGCCACCTGGACGTGGCGCTGGGGGCCCCCGCGGCGGGCGTGGCGATCGGGTCGGAGGTGGAGCGGTACACGGGCGCTGTGTACATCCTGTATGGTCCGCGGTGCGGGGCGCACGACCCCGTCGCGTACGACGCTGTGATGCGGGGGACGGACCCCGAGGAGGTGTTTGGCGGGTACGTGGTGCCCGGCGGCGATCTCGATGGCGACGGATGGGACGACCTCGTGGTCAACTCGGTGGGCTATTGGGAGGACGAATGGTGGTTCGACCTCGGCTACGGTTCCGCACCGTACCACGCGCGGGTCGTATACGGGCCGTTCAGCGGTGAGGTGCCGCTCGACGAGACAGGCACACTGGACATCGATCTCGCAGCAGTCGACGCATATGCGACCTACGACCTCTCCGGCGACGGTGGGGTGGATGTCATCTTCAATGAAGTCGTGTTCGAGAGCCCACTGCCACGCGGCCACGCGTCGCCCGAGGACGGGTATGCCGAGTATGCTGGCGATGGCGACTATTGGCGTTTTTCCTACGGCCCCGTTCCCGTGAGCGACCTCGATGGGGATGGCGCGGCGGAGTTGGTGGTGCACGACGGCGTAATGCAGGGTCCACTGCCGTCGGGTGTGTTCAGCGCCAACGATGTCGATTGGCGGTTCGTGCTTCCGCCGGACGCGGACAGCTTGGCGTATCCCATGGACGTTGGAGACATCGACGGCGATGGCGCCGGCGAAGTCGTCCTTTTGTCTTATGACTTCAATACGGCGGAAGTAGTCGGCGCCAACGTGCATCATCAGGACCTCAATGATCCGGTGTTCCGGATGACGTACGACGGAGATTGGATCCAACCAACCAACCGTCCGTTCGACCTTGACGGGGACGACGTCGACGATTTCGTGTTTGCTTGGGTGTCCAACGATGACGTTGCTACGGTCGATCTTTGGTATGGCCCGATCGCTGGGGTACTCGAGCAGGGCCACGGCCACGCGTCGGTGGACACTCCGGACGGCGCGCGGATCGGCTCGGTCGGCTGGGCAGGAGACCACGACGGCGACGGCACGGAGGATCTGCTGATCGGGTGGAGCTGGGACTACGCCGCGAGTGGCGCCTGGCTGCTGCTCGGCGGGCGCTGATCGCCGCCGGGTCGGCCTCCGACCCGGCTCGGGTCGTTCGCCCGTTGCTGCATGGCCTCGAACCGCGTCCGGAGCGGTTCGACCACCGGCAGCGGGACGCCCGGGGCCCGGGGAGATAACCCCGCCGAATGCCACCTCGCGTCCGAACACACACCGACCTCGACGCCGTGAGGTCCGCCGCCAGCGCCGCCCGCGCCATCGAGGACGTGCGTGGCCGCTTCCCCGGCTGGTCGCAGCACGACGGGCCCGGGCCGAACGAAGTGTCGTTCGTGCTCGAAACACAGCCATGGAACTACAGGATCGTCGTGCGAGCGCGCGACGACGGCGCCGCGAAGGTGTTCGTGCGGGTGTGGTCGCGCCGGGCGTTGGTGCTGCCTCCGTTGGCGCGCGGCGGCACGATGGTGCTGCTCGGTGGCGTCGTACTGCTCGGCTGTGGGGTCGGCACCGCGGGCGCCGCCGCGTTCGCCGCGGCGTGGACCGGCACCGCCGCGCCCGGGTTGGTGATGTGGATCGGCATGGCGGGCGGCGCCACGCTCGGGGCGTGGTCGGGGGGCCGCCTCGTGCGCAGCGTCGAAGACCACTACGATCCGCCGTCCCCGCCGCCGCTCGGCCCCGAGGTGCGCGCCTGGGTGGCCACCTTGTCGCCGACGGCCTGATAACGACCCGGTGGGCGCGGCGCGCGCGCGGCGGCGTTACTGCACGCGAGGAGCAGCGTGTCCGACCCCGAAGCCCAGCTCATCCAGGCCGGCTACCGCGACGGGGTCGTGCTGCGCGGCGTCTACACCGCCCTCGTCCGCGCCGAGGGCCTCGCGGCCGTGGTGTTCGCCAACCCGTCCTGCGTCCAGCTCGTGTTCGCCCACGGCTCGGTCGGCCTCGTGTTGCCGATGCCGACGTCGCGAGCGCTGGACGCGGCGCGGGCGCTGCTCGACCGCGCGGACGGGCGTCCTGTCGAGATCGTCGTGGTCGGCGACGCCCACGATGAGGCCGCGGCCGTGCGCGCGCTGTGCGCAGCGAGCGGCGACGCGGCGTGGTCGTGGGTGCGGTCGGACGGCTCGCGGTGGGTGTTCGACCATCACGATCAGCCTGTGCTCGCCGACGACCTTCCGGGGCCTGACGCGCCGCTCGCGTCGGCGTTCGCCCACCCCCTGCCCGCGCCCGGACCCGACGACTGGGCGTCGCTGCGCGCGCTGACCGCGACCGCCGCGTCTGAGATCGCCGACGTGATCCAGTTCCAGGCGGCGACGAGCGGGCGAACGCCGTGGGTCACCCGCGTCTTGCTCGGCCTGATCGTGGCCGTATTCGGGATCGAGCTCCTTTACGGCGCGGACCCGTCGGTGGCGGTGCTGCGGCGCCTGGGCGGGCTGGACCCCCAAGCGCTGCGCGACGGCGCGTGGTGGCTCCTCGCGTCGCCGACGTTCCTACACGGCGATCTGATGCACCTGGCGTTCAACGGCGCGGCGCTCTACCAGCTCGGCCGCCGCGTCGAGCCGGTGCTCGGCAGCGCATGGTTCGTGCTCGTGTACGGCGCCGCGGGCGTCGCGGGGGCCCTGGCGAGCGCGCTGCACCTGCCGGACGGGGGCGTCAGCGTCGGCGCGTCGGGGGCGATCTGGGGCTTGTTCGCCGCGGAGGCCGCGTTGGTTTGGGGGCCGGGCAGCCCGTTGCCGGCGCTCTCGCGGCGGTCCGCGAGGCGTGGCCTCGGCGGCGCGCTGGTGATGAACCTGTTCGTGTCGTTCTTGCCGAACGTCGACTGGGCGGCCCACTTCGGCGGCGGGGCGATCGGCGGCCTCGTCGCGCTCGCCGCCGTGCGCCTCCGCGACGACGCGCGCGCGACCACGCCGGTGCGCGCGCTCGCGGCCGGCATGGTCGCGTTGTACCTGTCCGCGCTCGCGGCGGCGATGGTCGCGGCGGTCCAGGCCTAGCAGCCTGAAGGGCATTGCTCCCGTCGCCCGCTGGCGGGTCCCGCGCGAGGACGACGTCGCTCCTCGGTCACGTGCTCCAGCACGCTCCCTCCTC
>CAIUDO010000783.1 GCA_903897935.1 uncultured Pseudomonadota bacterium | reverse complement strand
GCTCGATCGCCGCGGGGCGCTGATCGAAGCCAGCCAGCCCTTGAACAAGCGGTCAGCGGTCAGCGGTCAGCGGTCAGCCCGGTCAAAGCCATGCATCGCTCAGCGGCAGTCCACCGGGTTGTTCGCGTTCAGGTGAAGGTCGGTCGGGTCACCATCGCGCCATTATCGAGCTGGAAGCTGATGGCTCGGCCCCGCGCTTGTTTTGGGGCTATTGCCGTGGCGGGTACTTACGCAGCTTCCGCTGCAAGCTCTGGCGGTGCAGGCCCAACCGCCGCGCGGCCTCCGAGATGTTGCCACCCGACGCCGCGAGCACGTGCTCGATGTACTCGCGCTCGTGCAGCGCCAAGGACGGGGGTGCCTCCGGGATCGCGGCGTTCGGATCGGCCGACTCGGCGAGCAGCACGTCTTCGATCGCGTCGGGGTCGCACGGCTTGGTGACGTAGTGGT
Source organism: uncultured Pseudomonadota bacterium (assembly GCA_903897935.1). GTDB lineage: Bacteria > Myxococcota_A > UBA796 > UBA796 > CAIUDO01. The sequence continues at coordinate 4,370 of CAIUDO010000783.1, read as the reverse complement.
GCGCGCCGACGCGCATCGCCTCGATCGCGGTCGCGATCGACCCGTAGCCGGTGAGCACGACCGCCCGCAGGTCGGGGAGCCGCTCCACGAGCTCACGGACGACCTCGAGCCCGTGCTCGCCGCCGAGGCGGAGGTCGACCAGCGCGAACTCGGGCCGGTGCGTGCTCGCGAGGCGCACCGCGGTGCGGTGATCGGGCGCTGAGAACACGGTGTAGCCGCGCTCGGTGAACTCGAGCTCCATCGACTCGCGGAACGCGTCGTCGTCGTCGACGATCAGCAGCTTGTAGACCTCGCCGGGCTTTCGTTCGATGGCTCCACGCGACTTCATGGCACCTCCGATTGCGACGCCCGCGAGGCGAGCGGGCCCCTTACATAGCTCAATCCGCGACGGCGAGCGCCGCCCACCACGCGAGCCCGCGCGGCGACGGTCGGTACCCTACCGCGAGGCTCTCGGTCAGGCCGAGCGCTTTGAGCCGGCGAACCCGCGCTTTGAACGGCAGCGTCTCCTCACCGAGCATCTGCGCGAGGTCAGGCGCCCGCCGGCCCGGGTGGGCGACGATCAGGCCGAACGTCTCGCGTCCGCGCGTGATGCGGTCGACCTGCGCGGTGATGGCGGCGGGATCGTCCGCGATGGTCTCCCGGCGGCTGATGCGCGGGTCCGCGCCGGCGAGGTGAAACCGCACCCGCACGATCGGCGGGGGTGGGGCGTGCTCCGGGCGGGGCGCGGGGGCGCGGCGGCCCCACCCGACGGCCCGCCCCTTGTCGTCGAGGGCCTGCATCGCGTCGGCGACCGAGGGGAACCCGGCAGCGACGGCGTCGTCGAGGGTCACCTCGTCGATGACGTCGACGGCTTCGATCGCGAGCACGCCCACCCTCGTGACCAGCGTGCCCCCGGCGCGCACGGTGGGCTTCGACCAGCGGCGTAAGGCGGCGGTGATCTCGCCGCGCGCGATCCGGTCGAGCGTGTCTTGCTTGAACAGCACGGCGGCGGCCTCAGATCTCGTAGGTGGCCATGTAGGCCAGGGCGAAGCACTCGAACTTGGTGGGCAAGGTGCCGAGGTGGGTCGGCGGCTGCGACACGGTGGGATCGAGCACCGCGAGGCACGGGATGGCGGTCGCGCGCGCGAGCAGCTCGGCGGCGCCTTCGATGGCGAAGCGCTTCTGGTCGTCGGTAGCGCCGTCGATAACCACCGACGGCGCGATGTTGCCGGAGAGATCGAGCTCCTCCCACCCGACGTCGAAGTCCGCGGCGTACAGCTTCACAAGGCGCGCGGCGATCCAGTAGTCCATGCCGGTCGCGGGCACCCGGTCGGCGCTCGGCCCGACCTCCTTGCTGAGCGCGACGGCGAGCTTGTTGACGCTGTCTCGGTGGTCCTCGCCGTCGATGTAGATGCACTGCTCGAGGCCCTGGCGGCTCGCCGAGGCGGTCAACACCTTGTCGGCCGCGAAGACGGGCTCTTCCCCGGTCGCGCGGTACCCGGTGCTGATCAGCGCCTCCTTCTTCGGATCGGTGTTGTCGGACTCCGCGGTGCGCCGGTCGACGAGCGCGTCGACCTGCACCTGCTCGAGGCCCAGGTGGAACGCCTGCCGGTACGTGAGCTGCAGCGCCCCGCGCGCGCACACCCGCTCGCCGCGGGTGTCCTGCATCACGAGGGTCCACCCCTCGCGGATCCGATCCGCCTCCCGGATCGCCGCGCCGTACGACAACACGGTGGCGAGCGTCGGCTCCATGCCCTGCGCGGCGAGGCGCTCACGCAGCAGCGCGACGTCGGTGGCGGTCTGCCGGTAGACCCACGCATAATCGTCTTGGCTCGCGAGGATCGCCTTGAGCTTTCGGCCGAACGCCTCCGCGAGCGCGCGGTCTCCTTCGAGGGTGTCCTTGAGGTCCACCTCCCCGATGATCGCGGCGGTGATGCTCGCGAGCGTCGGATCGTCTTGGTCGTCGGCGCCGCAAACGGCGAGGTCGCCCTTCAGGTCGAGGATCGCGGCGTCGCGCTTTCCGAGGTCGCTGAACAGCTTGACGACGGCGCAGCCGGTGCCCCCGGCGATGACCCAGCCGCCGACGAGCAGCGCGCCCGCGATGATGTACCGCGGCTGCAAGAACGTGCCGCTCTTGATGAACATCCACGCGTTGTTCAGCCCGTGGCCGACCTCGGTGGCGAGCGCCGCCGCGAGGCCGCGGCGCTTGATCTCGCCGATGAGCCCCTTGGCGGACAGCTTCTTCGCGGCGCCAGCGACGCCGCCGCGGTTCGGCTCGGGGCGCTTGATCGGCGCCGGGACCTCCAGCACCATCGTGAAGCGCGGCCCCTCCGCGGTGACGAGCGAGAAGCCGTCGCCGGCTTGGATCGCGATCGGGCTCGTGACGGGCTTCGGCTTCTGCCCGACGCGCCACACGAACACGCCGGCGCTGCGCTCGACCGGGGCGAGGATGAAGCTCTTGTCGCGTTGCGGGATGACCTTGACGTGCTCGGGCAGCACGCCGAGCGTCTCCGGGAGCCGGATGTCGGACTTCTGAGGATCGCTTCCGAAGCGGATCTCCGGCGCGTCGAACGGACCGAACTTGGTCCCTCCGAACTCCGGGGCGAGCTGTACGTAGAGGAGCAGTTCGGACATCGGGTTCCTGGTGACGGGATCCTACACCGTGGGTGGCGGCTGATAGACTCGCCCCGCGGGAGCGCCATGAACATCTACCTCGTGCCGTACACGTGGATGCGCCACCTGACCCTGGCGTGGGTCACGGGCGGCGCGGCCCTCGTCGCGTGGTGGTCCCTGCTCGTGTGGGCGGTCTGGATCGGCCCCGAGCTCGGCATGATGTGGTCGCACGGCGCTGAGTCCTGGTTCTACCTCGTCACGATCGCGACCACGGTCTCGTTCGCCTCGGTGCTCGCCGAGGGCGGGCTGCGCCGTCGTCGGCTGTCGCGGCGGCTCATGTTCGCTGGTTTGTCCGGCCTCGTGACGCTGTTGGTGTCGTCGATGGGCATCGGCCTCGTCACGCTGGTGACGGGGTGGTTGGCTGGGGCCGAGATGGCCGAGCTGGCCGACGATCCGTCGTTCGTCTCGCTGCGGTACCGCCTGTTGCTGTGGGTGATCGCCGGCTACGCGAGCGGTATCGGGCCGTTCTTCACGCGCTTCGACGGGATCTTCTCTCACATCGGCGGCGGGATCGCGGCGGGGCTCATCGGGGGCGCGGTCTGGCACGCGTTCGCGTACGCGTTCCCGGTGGAGCTTTGGCCGGCGAAGGACCTCTACGTGGCGTCGGCGATGGGCCCGCTGGCGTGGGGGCTCGCGCACGGCGCGCTCACCTGGGCGATCCCCGATCGCCTGTACGCCGGGTGGCTGCGCGTGCTGTCCGCGGAGCGGTTCGGGCGGCGCATCCCCATCGACGGCACCGACCACAAGGCGCGCGAGCGGTTCGTCGGGAGCTACCCGCGTGGGCTCGACTTGTGGATGGGCGAGCGCTCCGGAGTCGCCGAAGTGCACGCGTCGGTCGCGGTCGACGAGCAGCACCAGTACGTGGTCCGTGGGTTGTCCCAGCACCCGACGGTCGTGCTGCGGCTGCTCGAGCGCATCGACCTCCGGTTCGATCCGCGCCGCCCGGCCCCGCTGGAGACGGCGCTCGAGATGGAGGATCGGATCCGGGTGTCGATCGGGGGCGCAGACACGGAGCTCGAGTTCGTCATGCTGCCGAAGGAGGAGCAGTGATCTTCGGCGTCGGGGCTTTGTGGTTCGCCGCGTGCGCCGACCCGCGCGAAGCGCCGTACCCGATCGAGGGCTCGACGTGGCGCATCGACGAGACCCAGCCGTCCGAGAAGGCCGAGCTGCTCATCGACTTCTACAACCGCCGCGCCGCGTGCCTCGAAGACAACCGCGTCGTCGACTCCGCCGAGCTGGAGGCGTGCGTGCCGCGCGTCGAGCGCGCCGCGGGGGTTCGCGACGGCGACGACCCGGCGAGCGAGGTGCACGTCGCCTTCACGCTGCGGGACCGTCGTGATCGCAGCTTGTCCCTGATGCTCCCGCTGACCAAGGAAGACGTGTCGGTCCAGCACATGGGGTCGTTCATCCCGGAGTCGGACTTCGAGCTCATCCCGCACGGGCGCACGCGCACCGGCCAGCTCTTCGTCGTCATGGTCGACGGCTCGGGGTCGATGTTCGAGGGGCCCGAGCCCGTGGTCGACCGCGTCGAGGAGGCGCTGCTGACCCGAGAGGTCATCGACGCGTTCTTCCCCGGTAAAGACGGTGACAGCGGCGCGCTCGTGCGCACGGGCGTCGTCATCGTCCGGTTCACCGACAAGGTCACCGGGCTCGACGGCAAGCCGCCGGTCGTGCTCACCGACCGCAAGATGTACCGTGAGACGGTGCAGCAGTACCTG
>CAIUDO010000782.1 GCA_903897935.1 uncultured Pseudomonadota bacterium | reverse complement strand
TGGGCCTCTTCGGGTACAGGTAGAGGTAGGGTGCCCAGTCGCCGCCGGTGTAGTCCATGGACAGCTCGACGTCGGTCTCGGCGCCCTCGGTGATGGTGAAGGCCCCGCAGCCCCAGCAGTCGCCGGTGTAGCCGATGACGCCATAGTCGCCCGGTGGGAGGTCGGCCTCGAACGTGCTGGAGTAGCTGACCCCGGGGCTGGCCACGAGGGTGTCCTTCCAGTCGGAGCCGCCGGTGTCCAGCGCCGGGTCGCAGGCGGCCTCGCCGGAGAGCACGGACCAGATGGCCACGGTGCTCGGGGGCGAGCAGGGGTTGTGGACGATCCGGCCGTGGAGGTTGGTGTCGGCGTCGGCGTCGGCGTCGGTGTCGGCGTCGGCGTCGGTGTCCTTCGGGCACGGCCCGTCGTCGATGGGGTCCAGGCGGTCGATGACGCCGTCGCAGTCGGAGTCCCCGTCGCCCTCTTCGCCGTCGGGCACTCCGTCGCCATCGCTGTCGGGGTCGAGGTAGTCGGGGACGTCGTCGCCGTCGGCGTCGCCGTCGCCCTCGTCGGCGTCGGGCACGCCGTCGCCGTCGCTGTCGTCATCGAGGAAGTCAGGGGTGCCGTCGCCATCGGTGTCGATCACGCCCTCGATCGCGTCGGGGATGCCGTCGCCGTCGCTGTCGAGGTCGAACGGGTTGTCGTCGCCGTCGGCGTCGGGGTCGGCCAGGCCCTCGACGACGTCGGGGATGCCGTCGGCGTCGCTGTCGAGGTCGTCGCTGGGGTCGAGCGGGTCGGTCTCCCAGGGGTCGATGCGGCCGTTGAAGTTCCAGTCTTCGCGGCCATCGGACAGCCCGCCGTCGTCGGTGTTGGCGTCGTACGGGTCGGTGCTGGAGGTGGCGTCGAGGTCGCCGACCCAGCACGCCGCGCCGACGTCGGTGTCGGGGTGGGTGCTGTTGATCGACGCCTCGGTGCCGTCGAGCACGCCGTCGTTGTCGGAGTCGCAGTCCTCCCAGGCGTACAGGCCGTCGGCGTCGACGTCTTCGTCGGGCTCGTCCCCGTCGAGGATGCCGTCATCGTCGGCGTCGGCGTCGGTGGACGGGCTGCCGCGGAGGGTCTCTTCGGCGTCGGACAGGCCGTCGCCGTCGGCGTCGATCGCGAGCGGATCCGACAGCACCGGGGCGAGCGACGTACACGCGCTCACGTCGTCGGCGCACTGCGCGACGTCTTCCCACGCGGTCGCGTACGAGATGCCGGTCACGAGGGCGAGCCGGAACGGGGTGTCAGCCGAGATGCCAAGCACGCTCAGCAGGTTCGACCTGGAGAACTGCAGGTCGAGGTGCCAGACGCCCGCGAGCACGTCTTCGGTGAGCACGATCGTGCCGTCGCCGACGTCGCCGTACGTCGAGCCGACCGCGACGAGGTTCACCGGGCCGGGCTGCACGCCGACGCCCGCCGATACGAGCTTCTGGTTGCGGAACACCTGGAGCTCGCCGGGTGGGGCGTCGATGAGCAGCATGTGCTCGAAGTCGTCGGGGTTGCCGTCGGTGTCGAACAGCCAGCCGTAGACGCCGGCGGAGAAGGTGCCGCTCGCGGCGGGGTTGTTGTCGAGCTGCAGGCGCAGCCAGAGATCGTCGGCGTCGGCCCACCACTCGGCGACCGGGTCGGACGGGGCGCCCACCAGCTCGAGGTACGGGAGGAGGACCTCACCTTCGACCACGTCCTCCATCGGGGCGCCGGCGACGTTCACGGGGACCCAGGCGGGCGGCGCGGCGTGCGCGACGACCGGTGATGCGGCGAGCCATCCGGCGACGAGCAAGCGGCCGGGGACCAAACGGAGGGGCATGAGCGCTCCTTTTCGTGCGTATAGCCCGTTCGAGAAGTGGCCTCACCTTGCAGCTTGACGCGTCAATGGCTAGCGACGTGTCAGGCGTGTGGCGCGGGTTCCCTCGGAGGCGGCGTCGCGGTATCGTCCAGCTCGGGGGTGCGGTGCAGAAGCAACGAGCAACGGGGGGAGCGCCCACGGTCGCGCTCGACTTCCGGCGTCCGGCGGATCGGCAAGCGGTGGCGCTGCCCACGCTGCGCGTGGTCGGTGGGCCCGACATGTTGAGGTTTTGCAGCGTTTATATCGGTTATAGCGTCACGATTGGGCGCGACGGTGCGTGCGAGCTGCCCCTCGTCGACAACAGCATCAGCCGGCGGCACGCGAAGCTGTCGCGCGACCACAGCGGCGCGATCTCGGTCGAGGATCTCGGGTCGACGAACGGCACGACGGTCAACGGGCGGCGGGTCCGCGGGGCGACCCTCGTTCGCCCGGGCGACGTGATCGGCGTCGGCGGCGTGATGCTGCGGTTGGAGCTGCTCGGCATGGAGGAGCTGGCGCACCTGCAGCGCGTCGTTGAGCGGTTGAACGTCGCCAACCGTGATCCGCTCACGGGGCTGAACTCGCGGTGGTTCCTCGAGCAGGACCTGCCCGAGGTCGCGCGGAGGCATGTGCACACGGGCGTCCCGCTGTCGGCGTTGATGCTCGATGTCGACCGGTTCAAGGGCGTGAACGACCGCAGCGGCCACCCGGTTGGGGACGCGGTGCTGCAGGCGGTGGCCCGGCTGTTGGTGCTGTCGGTGCGGCACGGCGACGTCTGTGTGCGCTACGGCGGCGACGAGCTGCTCGTCGTGTTGCCGGACTGTGACGAAGACGCCGCGGTCGGGGTCGCCGAGCGCATCCGCGGCGCGGTCGGGCGGCACGACTGGGAGCACTACGCGCCCGAGCTGCGGGTGACCGTGTCGCTCGGGGTCGCGGAGCTCCGGAAGGACGAGGACGCCGGGACGTGGCTCGGTCGTGCGGATCGTGCGTTGTACGCCGCGAAGCAGGGTGGTCGGAACAAGGTGGTCCGGTTTACGGACTGAGGGTCGCGACGATGTCCGGTTGGTGGTGGGGCGTGCTCGCCCTGGTTGGGTGGGGGTGGGCGCCTGCGGTCGCCGGGGCGTCTCCGGTCGGCGTCGAGGACGTCGGGCAAGACGCGCCGGCGGTGTCGTTGGACCACCGTCTGGAGATCACGGTCGGGTCCCGAACGACCGTCACGGAGCGGTGGACGGTGCGCGTCGACGACCCGACGCGGGTCGTCGCCGCGCCGCCCGGGATGGAGGGCGCTTCGGCCGCTGGCGCGGTCGTACGCGGCGGCGTGCTCGAGCTGCCGTCGGGGTTCGCGGCGGGCGGCACGGTCGCGCTGGTGGCGACGCGCAACCTCACCGGCCCGCAGTCCGGCTTGTTCATCGGCGCCGACGGGGTCGACGTGGCCGCGAGCTCGGTGACGATCAAGTCGAGCGCGCCCGTGCGCGTGTGGGCGGACGCGGCGTGCGACCTCGTGTGGGAGGCGCGCGCGGTCACCGCGAAGTGGGCGGATCGTCCGGGGTCGGACCCGCCTCGGTTGTTGTGGTCGACCTACGGCTCGTGGGCGGACGCCGGGGCGGCGACCGCCAAGAGCGCGGCGTCGAAGCTGGTCAAGCCGTGGGAGCTCGGCCGGGCGGTGGGGGAGGGCATCTCCGGGCTGTCGATCGAAGGCGCCGCGCAACGGGTCTTTCAGGAGGTGGCGTACGATCCGGCGCGGCCCGAAGGGTGGGACGCGGCGCGGTCGGCGGATCAGGTCGGCAAGGGGCGCTCGGGCAGCGCTGCCGAGCGCGGACTCGTGTTGTTGTCGCTGCTCGAATTCCTCGGGTACGACGCCCGGCCTGCGTTGTTCCGGACCGCCGCCGAGGGCATCGACTTGCCGCTGGTCGTGCCGGTCCCGTCGGCGCTGACCCACCCCGTGATCGCGGTCGTGCAAGACTCCGGCACCGTCTGGATCGATCCGTCCGGGAGCGCGGCCAGCGACGACGGACTGCCCGTCCGCATGGCCGGCGGCGCGATCGCGTGGCGCCTCGAGTCCGATCCGGAGCTGATCGAAGGGCGCGGCGCGGCGGGCGTGGTGCACGTCGCGGCGTCGCTGGACATGCAGCAGAACGGGTCGGCGTCGTTCGAGATCAACGTTCGTGCTACCGGATCCGGCGATCAAGCGCTGCGGGACGCGCTCGGGGGCCTCGACGAGGGCGCGCGCTCGGCGGTGGTGCACGGGTGGTTGACCTCGGCGTGGCCGGGCGTCGCGCGGTCGCGCGTGGTCGCCTCCGGGCTCGAAGACGCCCGCAAGCCGGTGCGGATCAGCGTTCAGGGGGTCAACGACGTCGCGTCGGTCAAGATCGGCGACGGCGCGTTGTTGCTCGACGCGCACCCCATGGTCGCGCCGCACCTCGCGGCGGCGTTGCCCGCCGGCATGCTGGTGGTGGAGGACCTCGCGGTGCGCGGGCCCGGCGGGATGATCCCGCTGCCGGGCGCGGTCGACGACGTGCCGTACCAGGCTGACGCGCGGCTGGGCTTGTCCGTGCACGGCTCGGGATCGGCGTTGACCGTGCACACTGAAGCGGAGCGGCCGCACGTCGGGGCGTCGGCGTCCCGGCTGTCGAGCGCGGGGGAGTGGCTCGTCGCGCAGCGCGGCGTCGGCGCCGAGGTGGTGTGGCTGGACCCGGCGGCGACCCTCACCGCGTTCGCGCTGCCAGGCGCCAACAAGGACGATCCCGCCGAGACCGTCGCGACCGAGGCGGTGCTCTGGTATCGGGCGGGCGACGCGGCCCGCGCCGACAAGGTGCTGGCGCGCGGGGTCAAGAAGTTCGGGGCCGCCCCGCTCGCCGACGTGCTCACGCTGCGCTCGGACCCGTCGGACCCGGCGGCGTGGCTGGGCCTGCACGCCGCGGCGCGCACCGAGCCCGAGCGCCTGCTGGCCGTGCGCGGGCTCGAGGCCGCTGGGCACGATCGCGACGCGTGGATCTTGTCGGCGTCTCTGATCGAGGCGGTCGATCCCTCGGTCTCGGTGGCGGCGCTGCTGCTCGCCGCGCGCCTGCAGCCGGACACGCGGCCGGACCTGGCGGTCGATCCCGAGGGGGGCCCGCTGTGGTTGTCGCCGGACGTGGTGCTGGCGCGCCTGGAGCCCGCGCTCGGCTCGTTGGCGCCCGACGACGAGGCGCACGTCGAGGCGGTCGTGCTCCGCGCGGCGGTGGCGCTCGAGCGCGGTGACGTCGCCGCGGCCGAGGTCGCGCTGCAGCCGCTCGTCGACCACCCGCGCGTCGGGCCGCTGGCGCGCGTGCTGCTGGCCCAGGTCGGCGCGAGCTCCGGGTTGACGCTCGCCGAGGTGCTGGCGGAGGTCGACGGCGCGGTGCTGGCGATGCCGTCCGACGATCGCACCCGCTCCGCCGCCGCCGAGGTGCTGGGCGCGGTGGGCGCGTGGCCGGAGGCGCTGGCCGAGGCGCAGGAGGCCGCCCGGATCGCCTGGGACGACCAAGACAAGTGGGCACAGGTCGTCGAGGTCGCGCTGCGGGGCGGCGACATGGAGGCGGCCCTGTTGGCGGCGCGCCGCGCGTCCGACCTCGCCCCGACGTCGGCCGACGCCGGTCGACGCTTGTCGTGGGTGGCGGCGCTCGCCGGAGATGAAGCAGGAGCGCGTCTCGGCCAGCAGCGCAGCAAGTCCAGCGGGCCGGTGTCGTACGCGACCCTCGACGCCGCGCTGATCGCGGGAGGGCCGCTCGCCGAGCGCGCCATCCTCGAGTTCCACGACGAGGCCGTGCGCGCGAGCGCGGATCTGCGTGCCCGGCGCGCCGCGGTCCGGCTGTCGAACGGGGATCGTGTCGGCGCGCTCCGCGACGCGCACGCGGCGCTCGCGCTCGGAGGGAGCGGGAAGGCGGCGGGCTTGCTCGCCGCCGCGGGCGCCGGGCAGATCGGGTCGGACGTGGTGCGGGCACAGCTCGACGCGGCCGCCAAGGTCGACGGGTTCGCGCGCCGCGTACGGATGGAGATCGGCTTGCTGACCGGATCGAGCGACCCGCTCGCGGACGCGAAGGGCCTGCCGGACGACGCACGCGCGACCCAGCTCCTCGCGCTCGCGGCGGATCCGGACAGCGCGTCGCGCCTGGGCACCGGATGGCCGGCGGGCCTGGCGGATCCGCCGCTCGCCCTCCCGCCTGGCTACAAGGCGTGCCCCGCGCTCGCGCTCGCGCCGGGCGTGGCCGCGGCGTGCGACCCCGAGCGCGGCGTCGCCGTGCTGCGGTCGGCCGGCGTCGGGGTGTTGCCGCCTCCGCTGTCTCCGCTGTTCGTCCCGGTAGAGCCTGCCATCCGACGGATCCCGTCCGGCGGGCAGATCCTCCGCCTCGACGGGGGCGTGGCGCCGATCTACGCCGCGGTGCGGGTCGGCGACGGGTTCGAGACGTACGGCCTGGGCTTCTCGCCCGAGGCCGCTGAGCGCGCGCTCCTCAGCGTCAAATAGGCGCCGGGGATGAGGCGCCGGCGTCAGGTCACGGCTTCGGGCGGCGCTTGACCTTCTCGTCGGTCCGGACGTCGATCTTGACCGTCGAGACGCGGGGGCGGACCACGATCTCGCGGTCGGAGAACGTGTAGGTGCCCTGCGGCAACAAGCCGTCGAACACCCCGGTCTCTTCGATCGTGCGCTGCGCGAAGGTGACGGACGCGACTTGATCAGGGTTGAACGGCATGGTGGCGGGCTGCAGCGACACGACCCCCACGTTGCCGGCGAGCGACACCGTGCCGTACGCGTTGTCGAGCTCGTACAGCCAGTCGAGCACGGACGGGTCCTCGTGCAGGCCGTTCGCTTGCAGGAGGCGCGCGCGCACAGCGGCGGTGTTCCCGATCGAGCGCGCGGCGTGCGCCGCCGTGAGGAGGTCGTCGAACGACGGGGGCACCCCGGTGGCGACCAGCGCGAGGAACGTGCGCTCGACCCCGGCCCACGCGTTGCGCGACGCGAGCTCGACCAGGGTCTGCGACAAGCGGTAGTACTCGGCGGCGCCGCGCTGCGCGGCCTCTTCTGGCGTGAGGGGCACGGGCTCCGGCTCGCCCGCGAGCGCCGCAAGCGCCAGGAGCACGATCAGCAAGGCGGTTCCACCGCGTCGGGGGGGAGCAGGCCGTCGAACGCGCTCTGGATGAGCTCGGGCTGGGACACCGGCACCCACGCCCCACACGTGCCCTGCACCACGTAGGTGCGCTCGACGGCGCGATCGTAGACGACCATGTGCGTGATCGGGTCGTGGTAGAGGTGCAACGTGACGAGCGGGAGCGGGTCTCCCGCGTCGACCATCGAGTGGACGAGGTGCGCGCCACAGTACAGGAGGTCACCGGCGACGTTGCGCTCCTCGGCGACGAGCACGAGGCGCCCGCCGTCGACCCGCCACATGCGGTGGATCAGCGCGCCTTGGAGCACCCGCACGACACCCTCGGAGCCGCCGTGGTCGTGCGGGGCGCACGGGTACGCGCGCGTCCAGGTGGCGATCATGCCCTCGAGCTCGGGGGTCTGGATCAACACGCGCCGCCCATACGGGTGTGAGGGGTCCGGCGTGGCGAACGCCAACGCGTCGCTCGGGTCGCCCTCGGCGACCGCCTCCGCGAGATCGGACGTGCGAAGCCCCGTTCGCGCGGCGAGCGCGTGACAGCGGCTCAACACCCCGCCCGCCTTGGTTGCGGCACCGTTCATCGACACGACCCCTCCCGGGATTTAACCCCTGCCGCCCGCGGCGGTAGGTCCGCGCGCGCCGCATGAGGTCGGTCATGGAGCTCGACGCCGCCACGGAGACCAAGGTCGCGATCCGGTGGCTCCGGTTGGCGTGCCTGGTGGTGGTCCTCGTCTACGCGTCGATGGGGCTCGTCGTCCACGAAGAGGCGCCGCTGGTGGCGTACGGCAGGAGCGCCAACGAGCTCAATTTCGTGCGCCGCGCGGCCGACACCCTGGATCGCGACGCGGTGTGGGGCGACCGGCCCGTCGTGTGGCTGCTGGGGTCGTCGATCACGCGCGAGTCGTTCGACGTCGACGCGCTCAGGGACCAGCTCGTCGCCGGCGGCCTCGACGTCGGGGTCGAGAAGTACGCGTTCGGGCGCGGCGCTCCGCTGTTCTCTTGGATGATGCTGCAACGTCTGGACGTGCGGCCCGGCGACCACGTGATCACGACCGTCGCGTACGACAACTTCCGTGACGACTGGGTGAACTACCACGGCAACGTCTCGGGGCTGGTGTTGCAGCTGCTGACCCGGGAGACCGTGGTGCGTATTCCGGGCTACTCTGTAGCGGACCGGCTGGACGCGGCCGTCGCGCTGCTGCCGCCGCGCTCGTTCTGGTTGCACCGCGACGACTTCCGCGAGGGGCTGTCGGACTGGGTGTATTACTGGGTCGATCCGACCATCGACGAGCCGCCGAAGGTGCTCGAGCAACACCCGCTGCAGCCGTTTCAGACCAAGCGGGAGATCAAGAACTACGCGTCACTGGAGCGCCTCGCCGCGCGCAACAAGATGGACGACGACGCGTTCGTGCTCGAGCCGGGGCAGGTCAACTGGGACGCGCTGCGGATGTTCGTCGACGACGCCGAGGCCGCTGGGGCGACGGCGTGGGTCGTCTTCGTGCCGCACAACCCCCGCTACCTGCAGCGGGGGTTCATCTCGGAAGCGGTCGATCCGCGCTTTCAGGCTGCCATGCGCGCGACGTACGGCGACCGGTACCACGCGCTGCCCCAGCTCCCGGTGTCCGCGTTCATGGACTTCCGCCACCCAAACTACCTCGGGCGGCCCACCACGACGCGCGCGCTCGCGACGTTGCTGCTCGGTCGGGCGGACTGAATGCTCTTCAACTCGAAGGCCTTCATCGTCTTCCTGGCGGCCGTGCTCGTGGTCTACCACTCGCTGGGAGATCGGGGAAAGCTTTGGTTTCTCCTGGCGATGTCGTACGTGTTCTACGGGTTCTGGGACCCGGCGCTGTGCGGCATGCTGATCGCGGCGTCGGCGGTCGCGTGGGTGTCGGCGGATCAGATCGGGCGGGCGACCGGGCCGGCCGGGCGGCGGTTGTGGTTGGCGATCGGCGTCGGCTCGGGCCTGGGCGCGCTCGGCTTCTTCAAGTACTACAACTTCTTCCTCGATTCGCTCGGGGTGAGCTTGTCGCTGATGGGGGTGGAGGTCGACCTCGCGGCGTCGCACCTCGACCTCATCCTGCCGGTCGGCATCAGCTTCTACACGTTCCAGACGTTGTCCTACGTCATCGACGTGTACCGCGGGGTGTTGCCCCCGGAGCGCAGCTTCCGCGACTTCGCGTTGTACATCGCCTTCTTCCCGCAGCTCGTCGCCGGGCCCGTCGAGCGCGCGACGCACCTGCTGCCGCAGTACAAGAAGCCGTTCCGGCTCACCCGGGCCCAGGTGCTCGAGGGCATCTTCCTCATCTTGCTCGGCTTCGTGAAGAAGGTCTGCATCGCCGACCGGATCGCCGAGGCGATCGACCCGCGGTTCGCGACCCCGGTGACTGAGCCGGCCATCGCGTGGATGAGCATCTTGTTGTTCACGCTGAACATCTACGTGGACTTCTCGGCCTACAGCGACATCGCGATCGGGCTGGGGCGCCTGCTCGGGTACGACATCCGGCCGAACTTCAACCTGCCGTTCGTGGTGCCGAGCATCGCGGAGCGGTGGCGGCGCTGGCACATCTCGATGTCGGAGTGGTTCCGCGACTACGTGTACTACCCGCTGGGCGGCAACAAACACGGCAAGGGCCGCACGCTGGTGAACATCATGGTCGTGATGTTCCTATCTGGGCTTTGGCACGGGGCGTCGTACAACTTCGTGATCTGGGGCCTCCTCAACGGCTCGTCGATGGTCGGCCACCGCCTGCTCGCGCCGGTGCTCGGACCGATCGCCGCGTTCATGGGGCGTTCGCGGCTGACTTCCTGGCTGTACTACTACTTCTGCTGCTGGAACACGATGTGCATGATCTCGTTGATCAACATCTTCTTCCGCAGCGACAACTGGGAGGTCGCGAAGAGCTACGTCGCGGCGACGCTCACGCGATCGCCCGTCGAGATCGTCACGTGGCTGATGAAGCTCGACTTCCCGGCCGGGTACGTCGAGGGCTTCCAGTTCATGGTGCTGGTCGTCGTCGCGCACGAGCTGCAGCGCTGGCACGACATCAAGGCGATGATCCTGCGCCGGGTCTGGTTGTGGGCCACCTGCTGCCTCGCGATGTATCTCTACATCCTCATTTACGGCATTCGAGGGCCACAATTCATCTATTACCAGTTTTGACCGCGGTGTTCGCCCACCGGCAGCCGTCCGGCGTCACGCACAGCGCGGCGAGGCGAGCCGGGTCGGCGCCGGGGGTCGAGCGGAGCGCGTCGATCAGGTAGTGCTCGAGCCACCACGCCGCGGCGGCGGGATCCCGCGGGTCACCCTCGCGCACGGAGCGGGCGACGTCTTGCGCGGACGGGAGCTCCTTGCCGGCCCACGTTGCGTGAAACGCCTCGAGCCGCGCCCACAGCGCCCGCGTGCTCGCTTCGCTGGGATGTTTGCCGAGCACGGAGGCTGCGTCGGCGGCGAGAAGGGCGTCGACGTCGTCGAGCCGTCGGATCGCGGCGCGCTCGAGGGCGGGGCCCCAGCCGAGCGCCGCGAGCGCCCCGACCCGCAGCCGGGACCCCGACCGATCCACCGCGTCGAGCGTGCGCGCCACGTGGTGATCTGCGCTCGGGCTGTCGTGCTGGACCAGGAACGCGGTGAGGGCGAGCGCGGCGTCGGGGTCGACCGAGGGGTCGAGGCGATCGAGCGCGGCGGTCGCGTCGGGGAGGAGGGCAGGGCTCGCGTAGCGGGAGACGAACCGCGCGGTGGTGGCGTCGACGGTGCCGGACAGCTGCGCCCGCAAGCCGGGCTCGGCCTCCGGCAGGGCGCGGTCGGGCAACGCGAGCAACGCGGGCACGGCGCCGTCGGCGCGGGTCGGCGCGGCGATCGTGGTGATGACGCGCTGTCGCGCCCGCGCCGGGTCGACGCGCAGGAGCAAGCGCAGCGCCGCCTCGCGCCCCGCGCTGGACGACGACGCGGCGAACCACGCGTCGACCGGCTCGGCGAGCGCTGGGTCGACGAGGCGCGGCGACCGGAAGAGCTGCACGGCGTCGTTGGTCGGCAGGTCGGCGATCGACGACGGCACGGCCGCGACGACGGCGCTCGCCCACGCGGGCTCGGGGTTGGCGTCGGCCCATCGCACGAGCGTGCCTACAGTGATCGCGCGCGCGGCGCCGGTCTTGGTCGGCGCCGCGGCGGCCGCGCGCTCGGTGACGGCCGACTCTGGCGCGCCGCTGAGCCGCGCCAACCCCTCGATCAGGGCCGACGACACCGCGCGCGCGGGGTGCACGACGGCCTGCTCCAGTCCGACGAGCGCGGCCTCGCGGTGCGGCGACTCGGCTACCGCCAGCACGAGCTGCTCCTCGACCGCGCCGTCGTGCCACCCGAGCTGGCGGACGGCCTCTGCGGTCGCGTCGCGTGTGCCGAGCAAGCGGAGGGTGCGCGCCGCGGTGACTGGCGCGCGGCCGCGCTCGGAGAGCACCCGAGCAGCCTCGAGGGCGCGCGCGTCGGCGAGGGTGTCGGGGGCGTGCACCGTGAGGTCGAGCGACGCGCGCGCTGGGACCACGGCGTTGCCGTCGGTGACGCGGGAGGTGTCGACGACGAGCCGGTAGCGGCCCGGTGTGTCGAACCGGACGTGATCCGTGGCGTCCCAGGGCACGTTGACCGTTCGGCCGCCGAGCGCGGCGGTCCGCGCGCGGATCGGCGTGCCGGTGGCCAGGTCTGCGTCGGGCAACGCGGGCCGCACCACGCCGCTGTCGAGCGCCGTCGCGAAGACGCGGTCCAGCCGCGGACCCCACGGCGCCTCGCGGTCGAGCGCGACGGAGAGCGCGTCGCCCGCGGGCCCGTCGAACACCCACGTGACCGGCACCGGAGCGCCGACGGTGAAGCGCGCGCCATCGGCCACCTCGAGGCGGGCGCCGAGGCCGGGCCGCTCCGGGGCAGCCGGCGGAGGCGCGTCAGGGTTGGCGCCACAAGCCACGAGGAGGACGGTCCACACGGTGCGCTCCGGCCGCGCTCTAACCCGCGTCGCGTGCAGCGCCGCGATCGGGTAGGCTCTAGGCGGAGGTCTGCGCTGAAGGCCGGCTACCCGAAAGCGTTCGGGAACTACGTCCTGCTCGAGAAGCTCGCGACCGGCGGGATGTCCCAGCTCGACCTCGCGCGGTACGCCGTGGCCGAGGCGTCCTTCGTGCGCTTCGTCGTCATCAAGCGACTGAAGACCGACAAGGTCGACGACGGCGCGTTCGTCCGCATGTTCATGGACGAAGCTCGGATCACGGCGGAGCTGCACCACGCCAACATCGCGCAGGTGTTCGACTTCGGGAAGGTCGGCGACACGTACTTCATGGCGCTCGAGTACATCCCCGGCGTCGACGTGCGCACGATCGTCAAGGCGCTGGGCGACAGCGGGCACCGGGTGCCGATCCGGGTCACGCTGCGCATCTTGTGCGACGTGCTCGACGGCCTCGGGTACGCGCACGGCCGCATCGACACCTACGGCCGCCCGATGAACATCGTGCACCGGGACGTGAACCCGCGGAACATCATGGTCTCGATCCGCGGCGAGGTGAAGGTCATCGACTTCGGCGTCGCGAAGGCCGCCGACCGCCTGGAGCGCACCGCCGCCCATGTCGTGAAGGGCAAGGTGGCGTACATGGCGCCGGAGCAGGTGGAGGGGCGCCCGCTCGATCACCGCGCCGACCTGTTCGCGGTCGGGTTGACCTTGTACGAGCTGATCGCCGGGTTCAGCCCGTTCCACGGCCTCGGGCAGGTCCAGGTGATGAACCGGCTGCTCAACCAGCCGCTGCCGGACCCGGCGGTGCCGGCCAACGTCAAGGGGGCAGCGCGGCTGCTCGAGGTGTACCGCAAGTCGGTGGAGCGCGACCCCGAGCACCGGTACCAGCTCGCGGAAGAGATGCGCGACCGGCTGCTGGAGGTCGCCGCCGAGAACGGCGGGCTCGCGTCGCGGGAGGAGGTCGCGCACTTCCTGGTGCAGCGCGTCGATCAGGAGCTCGATACTCGGCTCTCCGGCAAGGTGTCGCGATGGTCGGGTCCGATCGACGTGCTCGACGACACGCTGTCGGGTCAAGACGCTGGGCGCACCGGAACGTCGACGGGCTCGGTGGCGCTGCCGGACCGCACCACCGAGGCGACCGGCCTCGGCCCGAACGCCGAGTCGGACTCGGCGCTGGTGCGGAGCCTCGGCTCGGTGAGCGCGGCGCCGACCCGTCCCCCCGAGGGGGAGCGGAGCGCGTCGCGGTCGGTCGCGGCGCAGGGGGTGGTCGCGGGCGGCATCGCCGTGATCCTGATGCTGGGCGTCGCCGTGGTGGCCCTCGTCGTCGCGATCGGGGTAGCGCTCTACCTGCAGGGGGGCGGCGTCGTCAGTGAGGCCCCACCGGTGGCTTCGAGCGCCGC